>JAFRLP010000373.1 GCA_017431185.1 Victivallales bacterium
ACATAATATACACATCCTTTGGAGTCTTGTAGTCCAATGCCTGATGATTTCTCCTGAACGTCAATGTTTGCCTTCCTTCTAAAGAGGCCGAGTGAGTATTTTCACTCTTGAGAGCCACCGTTTTCATGCTTGAGAGCCACCGTGGCTCTCAAGCGTCAAAATACTCGCCAAAGGAGAAGTTGAAGCTACCTGGCCAGCTCGTCTGAATGAATCGCTAAACAAAACCGCCGCGCACTCCCTGCTCATTGAAAATTTTCGCCGTTTTTGTCAGAAATATTCAGTCATCCACAGTCAGCATCAAGTTTTACCCTTTAAAATCGCGTAACATTTAACGGGAATTTAAAGTGTAGAACAGATAGTTTTAGGGTATAGGCATTGTTTTTTCATGCAGTGGCGTGTTTTTCACCGCATCAATTGGCGGGACAGAGCAGAGATGCTATATTATTACTGTTTAAAATTGCGTTTCATGAAACTGGATTTTAAAGTCTGAAATTTAAGGTTTGAGGTGAAGGATGGAGATTCCGAGGAATACATATCTGCAGCGGCTTGTCGAGCGGCGTCACAATGGTTTCATCAAAGTCATCACGGGAATCCGCCGGTGCGGAAAGAGTTTTCTGCTGTTCAATCAGTTCAAGCGCCATCTTCTGGAGGATGGCATCAAGCCATCGCAGATAATCGAGATTGCCTTGGACGAGCAGAGATTCGAGAGCCTGAGGGACCCAATTGCGCTGGGAGAGCATCTTCGGTCAAGAATCCGCGGCAAAGGCTGGAAATATGTCTTCATTGACGAAATCCAGATGTGCCGCAAGGTGCTTTCGCCTGGCGTGAAACTGAAGCGGATTGCCCCCGAGGACAGGAAGAGCGCCTACATCACATTCTATGATGTGCTGAACGAGCTGATGCACATTCCCAATGTGGACGTCTATGTGACCGGCTCGAATTCGCGGATGCTCTCCAGCGACATCGCAAGCAATTTTGGCGACCGCGGCGACGATGTCCGCCTGCATCCGCTGGGATTCTCCGAATTTCTGGCGGGCAGTGGTCTGGAGAAGGGGGAGGCGTGGGAACAGTATCTGCTCTGGGGAGGGATGCCCGTCATCCTGCAGAAGGGGACGGATGACGCGAGAAGAAGCTATCTCCAGTCGCTCTTCCGTGAGGTTTACTTCACGGACATTGTCAAGCGCCATCGGCTCTCCTCCGGCGATCTGCTGGAGAATGTCACGGATGTTCTGTTCTCCTCGGTTGGTTCGCTTTCGAACCCGACGAAAATCGCCAACACCATTTCATCGGTGCAGGGGCATTCCACTACACAGCCGACAGTCAGCAAGTACATCGCGTATCTTGAGGACGCCTTTCTGGTAAAGGGCGTGAAACGTTATGACGTGAAAGGACGCGAGTACCTTGACTCGCCATTGAAATACTACGCCGAGGACATTGGACTGCGCAACGCTAGACTCAACTTCCGCCAGATTGAGGAAACGCATCTTATGGAGAATGTCATCTACAACGAATTGATTGCGCGTGGCTGTTCCGTGGACGTGGGGGTCGTTCCAATAGTCAGACGAATTGACGGGCAGATGACCCATCGGCAGCATGAGATTGACTTCGTGGTCAACCATGGCCTTAAGAAAATCTATGTCCAGTCGGCATTCGCCATCCCTGACGAGGACAAGCGCGCGCAGGAGACGCTGCCGTTGCTCAACACAGGCGACTTCTTCCGAAAGATTGTCGTGACTAGTGGTTTCCGGCCAGCCACAAACGACGAGCAGGGCATTGTCTATGTCGGAATCATCCCGTTCCTTTTGGATTCGTCAATCCTGCTGGGCTGAATTCAACACGCCGTAAAATCCCGATTCCATATCAATTTCTGGCAGGTTGATTGAGACAACTTGAACTTTTGGCTGGCCAATGACCTTTGCCCCAAGCACGAAGGTGAATCCAAATACGGCGCGGAGAAGATTTTGCAAATAGCGCACAGGCGATATGGAATGGATTGCAGTAACGCGAATGACGCAGAATATCTGCAAATGGCTATGTCCAAGGTCGCAGGAAATGGGGTTGTGGATAAAGTCCAGGGACTTTGGAAAGCGGAGTGGATAAATCGGAAAAGGGGAGATTTTGGTGCGGCGGGATTCACCCGAAATCTTCTACAATATAAGCATTGAGGCGTTTTGACCTCGAAAAACGCCCTCAAAATGGCAAAAAGAAAGGCACTTGGATAAAGACCCAAGTGCCTTGTGGAAAATGAATGGTCGGGGTTAAAAGAATTGCTGGAAACAACGCTATTCAAGCAAATAAAGCACTGAACTTGTCTGGCAATGGGAAACCGATATGGAAAGACTATCACCAGACCTTTATGGCGTTTGAGAAATTTGATGTGGTTTCGGGCGGCGCGGTGAATGCCTCGCGCCCCGCACCTCTGCCCAAAATAGGCGGGATATACGTGTTTCATAAAGGTCTCGCTTCGTGGTTGCCAATGGACGCCCTCATCTTTCTGGTGAATCTTCCATAGTCTCACATTTCCAGAAGATAGTACATCAGTACGCCGTAGTCGCTGCCGACGTTCACGCAGTAGAAGCCCTTGACGACCTCGCCGATGACACGTTTGTGCGTGTGGCCGCAGATGAGGGCGTTGGGGAAGGCATTGTCGAAGGGCAACTGCGACACCAGGTCCTTCACTCCCGAGTAGAAGCTGTAGTGGTTCGGCTCGTGGCCGTTCAGGGCGACGTGAGGCAGATGGTGGGTGCAAAGCACGTTCGGCATATTTGGCTTCATCGCCTTTCGGATGCGCTCAACATGATAGGTGTTGAACTCCTTGTAGCGTTCTTCTATGCCTGGTATTCTCCAATCCTGCCAGCCGTCCCAGGGAACGATG
>JAFRLP010000036.1 GCA_017431185.1 Victivallales bacterium
CGCGGACGGCGCGGTTGGCGCGGTTGGCGCGGTTGGCGCGGTTGGCGCGGTTGGCGCGGTTGGCGCGAGCGTCACGGACGGCGCGAGAGACGTGGGAGACACGGGCGATTCATGTAGTATGCGGTGTTGTTCTTTGAACAAGTGTTTTTTGTCCTTTTTGTCCTTTTTGTCCTTTTTGTCCTTTTTGTCCCTGTTTTACAGGAGCCTCTCCGAGGAGACGACGCAGCCAGGGAAGGCTGCGTCCAACTCATTGGCGACGTCGGGTTCCTGCTGCACAGCGCTTTCGAGCGCATGAAACTCCTTCATGGGAACTTGGAGGAGGTTCACGGGCTGAAGTTTCTCGCGGTCGAAGATGAAGAACGAGAGATGTTCCTCGTCGCAATGGGAGTAGTCCAGCAGGAGACGGTGGAAGGTGCGGTTGAGTTGCTGTTCGTCCATGGAACGGTACAGTTGGAGTTTGGCGAATTCAATGATTCTGTCGTCAAACCCCAGCCTGCGAATGGCGATTTTCTCCAGAAAGTCGGGACGCTCGAAAGTGAGCCTGACAGTGGGGCGTGGCAGGTTTTTCTCGCGGAACACCTCTGTTGCCATGGCGTCCACCTCCGTCTCGAATTCGCGGGTGTCCCCCTCTTCAGGCTCTGGCATCTGATAGACGATGAAGGGCGGCTCCTCTTCGCAGTAGGTCAAGGTTCTGGACACATGGAATGACTTTCCGCATTTGGGGCAGGTGGGACGGTTCAGCGTTCCCGCGAACAGTTCCTTGAGTTCCTTGTCGCCTGGATGCAGCACAGACACCAGTTCCACTGACATTTCCTGGTGGCAGTGGGGGCATGGGAGCAACTCGGTTTCGCGGGCTGACAAAGAGGGAACGACGGTGTGTTCGTGCTCTCCGTGGCAGCCGCAATGGCAGTGGTCGTGATTCATGTCTTTGGGGTGGTTCTTCACCCTTCCGTGGAGTCTTCACGCAGGATGGGGTCCTCGTCCAGCATCTCTTCGGCGTCAGCGGGGGTGGCTCCCTGGTTCGCCGAACCTTCCTGAAGTTTGGGGAGTTTTTCGCGGATTTTGGCGGCGATTTTCTCCTGTAGGGCAGTGTCCTGTTCGATGGCCTTTTTGGTCTGTTCCCGCCCTTGGCCGACCTGGATGTCGCCAAAGGAGAACCAGGAGCCGCGTTTCTCGATGATGTTCATGGATAGCGCGACGTCCAGCAGTGAGCCGGCCCGCGAGATGCCCTCGGCGTACATGATGTCGAATTCGCACTCCAGGAAGGGGGGCGCCAGTTTGTTCTTGACGACCTTGACTTTGACTCGCGACCCCTGCGGAGTGCCGTCCGGGGCCTTGATGGTGGCGATGCGGCGGATGTCCAGCCGAAGCGAGGCGTAGAACTTGAGGGCGCGTCCGCCTGTCGTGGTTTCGGGACTGCCGAACATCACGCCGATTTTCTCGCGGATCTGGTTGGTGAAGATGACGCAGGTGTTGCTTTTGCTGATGATGGCGGTGAGTTTGCGGAGCGCCTGGGACATCAGCCTGGCCTGCAGGCCGACGTGGTTGTCTCCCATTTCCCCTTCGATTTCCGCCCGGGGAACCAGGGCCGCCACGGAGTCCACGATCAGCACGTCAATGGCGTTGGAGCGTACCAGGGTGTCGGCGATGTTCAGGGCGTCTTCGCCGCAGTCTGGCTGCGAGATGAGCAGGTTGTCCGTGTCCACTCCGATGATTTTGGCGTATCTGGGGTCCAGCGCGTGCTCCGTGTCGATGAAGGCGCAGGTGCCGCCCGCCTTTTGGGCATTGGCGACCACATGAAGGCAGACCGTGGTTTTGCCGGAGGACTCCGGACCGTAGATTTCAATGACCCTGCCGCGGGGGAATCCGCCGACGCCAGTGGCGATGTCCAGGGCCATTGCCCCCGTTGAGATGACTGGCACGGCTGACTCGGTGCGGTCGCCCAGGCGCATGATGGAGCCTTTGCCGAACTCCTTTTCGATTTGCCCAAGGGCCATCTTGAGATTGCGCTCGCGGGCTGCCGCATCGGGGCTGACGGTGGTTTTGCTGGGGGCTTTGGCTGGTTCTTTGGCCATTGCGGATTCCTCCTTGGTGATGGGGGTGGCTGTTGATGGAATGGACATGTTAGATGATTAAAGGTAATGCCGTTTTGGGGTTTTGGCAAATGGGTTGGGCAATTTGAGTGGAATTTTGATACAATTGCGTAATTTTACGCTTTTTGCCAAAATGGTCATCGGTGCGTTTTTTCCAGTTGGTCCAGCATCAGGCCGATGGCCATTCTGACGGTCTGGCGGCGTATCTGGCTGCGGGTTCCCGTGAAATGGCACTCCTGCACGCTTTCCCAGCCAGGACCCGCGATTCCGACAAAGACGGTGCCGACTGGCCGGTCTGGCAAACCACCGCCTGGACCCGCGAAACCCGACACGGCCATCGCGCAGTCAACGCCACTCCTTTCGCGCAGGCCTTTGAGCATGGCGTGGACGGTTTGGCTGCTCACTGCGTCAAAGCGCTCCAGCGTCTCCTGCGGCACGCCCAGAAAACGGTGTTTCCAGTCGTTGACGTAGGTGACGAAGGCCCCGCGGAACCATCTGGAGGACCCTGGAACTGCGGTGAGTTCCGCGGCGATTCCGCCGCCGGTCAAGGATTCCGCCGTGGCCAGGGTTCTCCCCTGTGCGAGCAGAATGTTGCCCAGTTGCCGTGCTTGTTGTCTGAGGTTTGAGGTTCGCATTGGTGGTGCAATGGACTGTTATCGGAAAAATCGAAAACACGCTAATAAATATAAGCATATTTTTTATTTGTCAAGTTGCTTCTCGCTTTTTTTTTCAGAGCGCGTCTTTTGGCTTGCCGGAGCGTTTGAAATTTGGCGGAATCATGGGTATAATAATTGAGTTCTTCAACAAATTCAGAATCGACAATTTCGAGTAGTGGCAACCGACTTCACCTGCCCCAGGCAGTTGTTGGTGAGCCTGGTGGATGACCCTGATTCCGTGCAGGGCAAGGCGGTCAAGTCCGCGCACCACAATCCCGATTTGCATGGGGTGGACAAGGTGATGCCCGGCGAGCACAAGTTTCGCACCACCCAGTTTGTCATCGGCACGGTCGGACCGAACATCGAGACATTTCTGAAGGAGATTCCCCAGGATGAGAAATACCACTGGTACCGCATCCCCGGGAGCATTGAATTCAAGGAACGCTCCAATTTCTGGACAAGGACGGAAAAAACGTCAAGACCTGCCGAAAAGTTCTGGCGGAATTGCCTGGCAAGCATGATGTCCTGCTTGACCCGACCACTAGTCTGGAGTTGCCTGTCGGGGTGGTTGGCTGCCGAGTCTATTTCACGGTGAAGGGCGCTGATGTCGTTGCTGGCCTGGATGAACTGGAAATCCTGATTGCACGTGAACTGAACCGCCATCCTCCGCTCTCCGGTGTGGAGTGATTTTGTACTGTGGTAACGATTCGGCACCCCGTCTGCTTTCTAGTGTCTAATTGGACTTGGTGTACCAGGAAGTCAGCGCCCGGCATGTCAAATTCATTGGCTGACCAGGCCCTCGCTTGTCTCCGCCAGGAGTTCCTGAAAGAAAGCATCCATAAAGTCACTTCGTTCCCGAGCCATAGCGCGGCCAGTGGAGGTAAGCATGGCGTCCTTGAGATGACGCAGTTTCACCAGATATTCGCGATAGGCGGTGTCCTCATGGCTATAACTGCTGGATGCCAGGGCCTCCTCGGCGGTATTGTGGACACGTGCGCCGGCGCAGCCGGCAAAATGGAAGGCGCGTCCGATGCCAATGGCCCCCATGCTGTCCAGTTTATCCGCATCAAACAGGCAGCGGGCCTCTGGCGTGGAAGGCTCCAGTCCACCGTTGCGGCAGCGATAGCGATGGGCCGCTATGCAATGAGTCACCTGGGCAACAAAGCGGTCATCCGTCACGCCTAGTTGCGTCAGAATGTCACGAGCCATCTGCGCGCCCAAGGCGGCGTGGTCCGTTTCGCCATGGTCACGCGACTCCTGGGGCCTGCCGATGTCATGCAGCAAGGCAGCCACCTCGACAATCAGCAGGTCGGCTCCCTCCTTACGGGCAAGGGCCAAGGCGTTGAGCCTCACTCGGCGGGTGTGATCCCAGTCATGCCCGTCCAAACTGTGCGCCAACAGATTGCGAGCCGCATTTTCCACGGCTAAAACCAATGTTTTTGAGTACACCATTCCAAAAAAAACGCAATTAGGCATTATATTGTAGTCAAATAATATAACCCCAAGGATGAAGTATGCCAGAGAAGAAATCCCAAGAGAGCGTGAAAGTCATCGCCCAGAACCGCAAGGCTCGTCATGACTACATTGTCCAGCAGACGTATGAGGCAGGCATTGCCTTGGAGGGGACTGAGGTCAAATCGTGTAGGAACAACGGGGTCAGCATGGTGGACTGCTATGCGGTCATCCGTTCTGGCGAACTGCTGGTGGAGAACCTCAACATCGCGGCATACGCCTTCGGCAACCGCAACAACCACGAGCCAAGACGCACCCGCAAACTGCTGATGCACAAACAGGAAATCGCCCGTCTCAAACGCAACATCGAGGAAAAGGGCATGACGCTCATCCCGCTGTCCATGTATTTCAAACGCGGGCGGGTCAAGGTGGAATTAGGACTATGCCGAGGCAAAAATGTCCATGACAAACGCGAAGACCTCAAGAAAAAGAGCGACCAGCGCGACATCCAAAGGGCAATGAACGCCAAAAGATGAACCACAGAATCCTCCTTCAAAGCCAACCATGAAAGTCAGTGATTACAACTTTGAGTTACCGTCAGAGTTGATTGCCCAATATCCGGCAGAGCGTCGCCAGGACTCCAGGATGCTGGTGATGAACCGCGACACAGGAGAATGTCGTCTGCGCACCTTCGTCAATTTCGAGGAGTATCTGCGCCCAGGCGATTGCCTGGTCATCAATGACACCAAAGTCCTCAAAGCACGACTGTGGGGAAAGCGCGCCGGCACTGGCGGCCGTGTCCAGGCCTTCGTCCTCCGCCAGATGCATGCCAATGTCTGGGAGTGTCTGCTGCGGCCAGGGCGACGGCTTCCGCCTGGCTCGCAGGTGGAACTGGATGGCGGCGGAACCTTCACCGTCCTCGCCAAAAACGACGATGGCACATTCCAGGTGCAGTTCGACGTGGGCGACGTCTATGCCCTCATGGAAAAGGCGGGCCAAATCCCCCTCCCCCCCTATATTGCCCGAACCCCGACAGCGGACGACCAGATTCGCTACCAGACGGTCTATGCCGAGCACCCTGGCGCGGTGGCGGCGCCGACGGCGGGACTGCATTTCACGCGGGAAATCCTGGCGCATCTGGAGGGCAAGGGAGTGCGCATTGTCCACGTCACGCTGCACGTCGGTGCGGGGACCTTCCAGCCCGTCGAGGCGGAGAACGTCGAAGAGCACGTGATGCATTCGGAACGCTTTATCCTGACTTCCGAGGCTGCGGCAACCATCAATGCGACCCATGAAGCGGGAGGGCGGGTCTTCTGCGTGGGAACGACCACCGTGCGTGTTCTCGAAACCTGCGTCATTCCAGGCACCAGGCTGGTGAGGCCCCAAAGCGGCTCCACCACCATTTTTCTGTATCCACCTTATCGGGCCATCGTGCCTGACTGCCTGCTGACCAATTTCCACCTCCCGCAATCCACGCTCATCATGCTGGTCTGCACGTTTGCGGACAAAGAGAAGGTGTTTGCGGCTTACCAACTGGCGGTGCAGGAGAGATTCCGCTTCTACAGTTACGGGGACTGCATGCTGCTGCTGAAGGAGCAGCAGCCATGACGCGACTGTTACGCCAATCGTTGGCTGGGGTTGCACTGGCCGTCCTGCTGGCGGGGTGCTTTTCGCTGCGCATTCCCTACCAGCCCCCTGTGGCCAGCCTGTTTCCAACTGTGGTGCCCATGCGCACCCTGCAAGGGCTGAAGCCACGCGCCACAACGGAGGCGGAAATCTCGGCACTGCTCCAGCGCCAGGGCATTCTCAAAACGCTCCGGAACGCAGGTCTGCGCGAACTGACCTTGAAGGAAGTCGCCCGCGGCCTCTCCACCCGAGGATACGCCGAGATAGATTCCAGGCGCGCGCAATGCACGGTTCTCTGGGTCAGTTTCGCCCTGTTGCCCAATGGCCAAATCCGCATGACCCACGCCACCACCAGGAAACCACTGCTTCCCTCTGACGCTCCCTTGGAGTGGACAACCACCGATTCTAAGGGAAAGCCGCGCCGACATCGGCAGTGGGAGACAGACCGCACATTACTGCATGAAGTCCGCTCTCGTCAAGGGACGCAGTGGGAAATCACCCGACTGTGGTGACCGCAAAATATCCCATGAAACACGGGATGCATCTATTCATCCCCCCCTGGCCACTTCAATCCGCGAGGCAGGAGCCTCCAGACCTTTCGCGCGGGCTTGCGCCCGCGCCACACGACAGAAAGCCCCCAGCCTGCCCGCGAGACAGGTGCCTCCAGACCTTTCGCGCGGGCTTGCGCCCGCGCCACACGACAGAAAGCCCCCAACCTGCCCGCGAGGCCTTTAGGCCTCGCGGATTGAAGTCCGAATCAGCCCC
>JAFRLP010000374.1 GCA_017431185.1 Victivallales bacterium
ATCCACGCCAGTCTCCTCCGGCAGCCATTCGAGGTCGGAGGACAATTCGTAGGTGTCGAGATTGGCGATGAACTGGAGTCCGTTGTTGGACTCCTGTGCGGCCGTGGGCATGTTCGGCGTCCATTCCTGGGGGAGGTCCGAACTGTTGGCTGACACCTGCAACACACTGCTGTCCACGTCCAGCGTAAGGTCAAGACTGGTCCCCGTCGCCCTGGCACGGGTGGCTGTCTCATTGAATGCCTGGCGGATGGAGGTCAGGGCGCTTTCCACCAGGAGACGACGTGGCGTGGACGCCAGGCGGGGCAGGGCGAACACCGACACCAGCGCCAGTATCGCCGCCACAATGATCATCTCCAAAAATGTGAAACTCCGTTGCATTCAGCCTATCCGAATGTTGTCGGAACTACACCTGTGCCATTGAAAAACAGGGTGCGTCCTCAATTCCAGCAGTTGATGTCCTCGTTGTAGCCTGAACCGCCGGAGGCCTTGTCGGCCCCGAGGGAGATGATGTCGAAGGCCATGTTGTCGGCTCCGGGGAAATTGTAGATGAAGTCGTTGCCCCATCCGTCCTTGGGGACGGACTTGGCCTCCAGATAGGGGCCATTCCATTTGTCGTTGCCTGGGTTGGTGAGGAGGTCCTGCAAGGTGTCGGGATAGGAGGACAAGTCCATGTAGTACTGCTGGACGGCGTTCTTGAGATTGACCAGCTGCGCCTTGGTGGAATTGACTTTGGCCTTGTCGAAGCTCTTGATGATGTTCGGCCCGACCAGGGCCGCCAGCATCGCGATGATGACCACCACAATCATGATTTCAATCAGCGTGAAGGCGTGGTGACGACGAAGGTTGCGATTGTGTTGCTTGCTCATTGGCATTCCTTTCTGTGTTGGGTGTGGCATGGGGAAAACTTCATCGGGCGATGTTCTGCATGTCCATGATGGCCAGGAACATCAGCACGACAATGAAACCGACGCAAAGTCCTAGCACGACAATGACCGCAGGCTCAAAGAACGACAGCAGGCGTTTGACAAGTTTGCGCATGTCCGACTCGTAGCGGTCGGCCACGCGGTCCAGCATCGTGTCCACGGAGCCTGTCTCCTCGCCCACGGCTATCATCTTGAGCATCAGACCCGGGATGTATTTGCTTTGGGAGAGGGCCGCCGAAAGTTTCTGCCCTTGGCGCAAATCCCCTGACAGGCCCGCGATGGACTCGCGGATGGTGTTGTTCTGCACCACCCGGCTGGCAATCGAAACCGTGTCCAGGAGATGCACGCCGCTGCGCATCAGAATCGCCATTGTCCTTGCCAGGCGGGAGATGTTGGAGTACATCACCAGGCGTCCGGCCAATGGAGTCTTCAGAATCCATTCATCGTAGATTCTGCGGACGGGCGACGCGGGATTGCGCAGGCGCAGGCCCAGGAAGAGCAGCAGGGCGATGAACACCAGGATAATCCACCAGTAACTCTGCAAGGCCCCTGACAGCCCCAGCAGGATGGTCGTGGCCGTCGATTGAATGCCGGCGCCCGCCATGGAACGCGCAAATTTGGGGATGATGACTCCGAGGATGAACGCCAGCATCAGCACGCCCGCAGTGGCGATGAAGGCTGGATAGATGGAGGCGGAGATGAGGAAACTGCGCAGTTCATCCGCTTCCATGAGGAAATTGCGGAGTTGCGCCATTACCTGGGCCAGCGCACCCGCCTCTTCGCCTGCCTCGACAATGCCCGAGTAGAGCGGGGGGAACATCCTGCCGCGCTCCTTGATGAGGTCGGAGAGTTTGCGTCCCTCGTGAAGTCCTCGGCGCAGTTCCGTGGAGAGTTCGCCGATGGAGGCATTCTCCCGGTCGTCGCCCATGATGCCCAGGGCACGGTCGAGCGAGATGTTGGCCTCCAGAAGCGGCACCAGGCGGTCGGTGAATTCGACGACGCTGAACTTGGCTGTCTTGCCGCCGCTGGCGGTGGCTCCCTGCCCCAGGAAATCCAGGGGCATCAGCCCGCGCCTTTGGATGCGCCGGGATGCGTCCGTCTGGTTGTCGCCCTCAATGAGCAGTTCGGAGATTTTTCCCTCCGCGTCGCTGACCTTGAACTTGAACAGTGGCATTGCCTGTCTCCTCCCTTGGGCGTTTAAAAGGCGTTTTCGCCAGGTTCCTGAGGTTCGGACGTGAGGCCGCTGCGTTCCACGACATTCAGCGGGCGCATCATCACGGGCACCCCGTCCACCAGGACGCGGAACATATATCGACCTGGCTTGGTGAAGCGCATGGAGCGAAGGGAGACCACCAGGTCGGCCACGTCGCGCGGGGAGCCCGTCTCCATTTTGCAGGGCACGGAGATGACCGACTCACCGTCCTCTTCCCGATTGCAGGCGAGTGTGCATTTGAACTCTCCTTTCGCCCCCGTCATGGAGATGAACAGAGTCATTGAAGGATGAATGTATGGGAATTTCTTCGCTGTGATTTGGGAGAACAGACCGATAAGGCTTTTCTTTTTCGTGCGCATGTCCTCAATGAGGGTGTCGCAAATCAGCAACGCCAAACCTTTGGGCAACTCTGGCAATGACATATTGGGCAGGTGTATTTCGTTGATGAAAAAATGGGGGAAAGGGAAAATCCCCAAGGGGAATCCTCCTCTGCGCAATAAACGAGTTCGAACCGCATTTATTCTTTCCCGTCGCGTCTTTTCTGAACATTTTGTGGCGACGTGCCCTCTGGTCTGGGACGCGCCACCGCAAAGGGCTTGAGGTCCGGCAGCACCGAGGTGGCCAGAGGCCCGCGGTGGAAACCGAGAACCTTGGTGTTGTGAAAGCCAAACAGGCGTTCCACATCCCCTGCGGTCAGGCATTGGTAAACGGGGCAGGAGTACCCTGTCAGCACTTCGCGCAGGGAGTTTGGCGAGAGGTCGGTGGTCACCAGAAGGTAGGCCAGTTTCTTTTTGACCTGCGCCAGACGCTCCCGCCCCACCTCCAGCACCCGTGCCCGCAGCAGGAATGGAGCCAACTTGGTCAGTGTTTCCATTTTCCCCTCTGCGCAAGCAAGCCTACTTGACCTCCGGCGCCTTGATGTCGCCCGCCTGGGGGATGAAGACCTCCTGAGAGGACGGACTCTTCTGTTCCAGAATGTCCACCAATGGCTTGGGAAAACGTTCCTTGCAGATGGCCAGCGAGGTCTTTGCCATTTGCGTGAAGGGCGGAAGGGCACGGCGTTTCTCAGACCCCTCCACAAACTTCTGGTACTTGTCGTAAAGCTGTTTGGCGATGGATGCGTAACTGGCGGCCACCTCGTCCTCGCCGATGGCGCTTTGGTAGTAGGAGTTCATCAGGTAACTCTGCACCGTGCCTTGCGCCTGCGGGTAGGAGGCCGCCTTCATGTCCTCGGCGAGTTCCCGCAGCACAAAGTCGTCCAGCGTGTATTTGGTGAAGCGGTCGCCGTACCGCTTGTAGGTCGAACCCAGTTTGCGGTACTGTTCGGCCTTCTTCTTCTCGCCGAATTTGTAGAGGTTGACCACGGCGTCAACCAGGAAATTGCCGTAGGCCCCGCCGATGGTGTTCTCGTCGTAGTCGTTCCAGGCGTCCTGATAGGCCTTGTTGGCGGCGTCCACCACTCCGATGTTGGGAGTCATTTCCAGTTCCTCGATGCCCTTGAGGAAGATGAGGCGTCCCCCCTGGAAGGCGGCGTTCAGGCTCTGGAAAATCATGCGGTCGCAGGAGAGTCGCTGGAATCGGTCTCGGTCGCTCGTCCATTTGTCCTTTCCGCG
>JAFRLP010000375.1 GCA_017431185.1 Victivallales bacterium
GCTGCGCCGAGACCCCAGGGAGTTTGACCTGCAATTCACGTCCGCCGCCAGGAGAGCGGACAACGGACGACTCGTCCACGCGGTGGCGCACACCGTCCACTTCAAGGGAGCCGACGCCGGGGATGTTGTCGAGAAGTGTGACGGGGAGCCGGACGATGCAGGGGCGCCCGACCTGCTCATTCGGGACCATCAGCCGTTTTTCGACCCCGAACACATTCACGCTGTCGCAGAAAGCCAGGGTGTATCGTCCAGGCTCCAGGACAGGACCGTTGTCCCGCAGGATGCAGATGTCGGGAAATTCGAGATACTGTCCGACGGGGCGCTGAATGCGCATTGTCATCGGCAGCACGGAGTGGCACCAGCGCTCGTATGCGAAGTCGCAGAGGAACACCGCCAGCAATGCGGTGAGCGCCACCGTGCCCCAGAAAGGCCGAAGCGCCAGAGGCGGTTGTTTTCCGGCGCGTTTCGGCAAGGCCAGCAACTCACGCACACCCACGCCCGCATAGACACAGATGAGGGGCAGGGTGCAGACACGGAAACGGGACAGAATATAGAACAGGGCCGTGCCCAGCCAGCACAGCAGGAGCATTCCCAGCAGGAAAGAGGCCCTTTCGTGCGTGGCGCGGCTGGCGCGGAACAGCCCGAACAGCGCCAGCGGACCAAGCAGGGCAAAGGGGAACAGCACGGGGTTGCGAATCAGCGCGCTGTGTTTCCCCTCGTTCAGCAGTGACACGTTGTTGGGTATCTCCATCTTGTCCCAGAACAGCAGGCATTTGCGGAACTCAAGGTCAAGGAAGGCCAATGGCTCGCGGCACATCCAGCGGAGAATGCGCCCCGCGACACCGACGCGCCCTTCGGATGGCCTGCGCTCTGCCTCGCCCACCCACCATTCGTAAGTCGCAGGATATTGGAGGCCACCGGCGGGGGCCTCTGGCGAGTTGCCCAGGACCAGGACTTTTTCGCCGGCGGTGGAGGCGCCGACCCAGCGCCCTGTGTAATGCCAGTTGCGGAGGCCGAAGGGAAGCTGCGGGAGTTCAAAGAGAACCAGAAACGCCAGGGCAAGCCAGCAGGCGCGCATCTGGCGCCAATTGCGCCAGATGAGCAGGGCGAGGAACAGCGGCAGGAGAAGCAGGGCGTTGCCTCTGGTCAGTGTCGCGCAGGACAGCATAAGGGCGGTCAGGCACCACTGCCAGGGGCGGTTTCCCTTCCAGCAGAGAAGGGCAAGCCAGAGAAGCAGCGCCGTCCAGAAACTCTGCATGACCTCGAAGAGGGCGAAAGGCGTGTAGAAGACATGGGCGCGGCACAAGGCCAGCAGGGCGGCGGCGAGCAGTCCAGCCCGTCGCCCGAACAGTTGCGCGGCAGCCACCCCCGTCAGCCAGACGGCGGCTGCCCCCATGATGGCCTGGAGCAGCATGATGGGCCAGGGGGAGTCACCGCCGAGCAGACGGCAGAACGGCAGGAACACCGTGTAGTAGAACGGCTGGTAGTCGAAATGGTCAGGCCATTGGCCAGAGCAGATTTCGCGGGAGAGCCGAAGGTAGGTCGCCATGTCGGTGTCCCGAATGGGATTGACGATGGCGCGATGCCCCGCCAGTTCACTGCAAACCACCACCCGCAGAACCAGCCCCGTCAGGACAAACAGGAACAGCAGACTGCGAAAATGCGCTTTTTCCAAGGTCGTGGTTTTCATGTCAGTTCCTTATTCAGGGTCTTCCTCGCTGCGATACTTGGCGAACAGGGCCTCCTTGGTGAGGAAGCCAAGGAAATGGCCGCCCGCATCCGTGACAGGCAGAATCTTCAAATCATGCCGTTCCATTTTCTGGAGAGCCTGGCTGAGGTCTTCGTCCGGCGTGACGCATCCCAGCGGCGGGTCCATCAATTCCGCCACTTTCAGGCTATGGGTGTGGTCAAGCACGGCGGTCAGGAATTTCTCCGCCGGAAGCACGCCGATGAGCCTGCCTGACTCATCCACCACAGGAAAGGCGGGGTTCTCCAAGTCCATGTTCTCCACCAGTTCAACGACCTCGGTGATGTGGATGCCAGGCGAAAGCTGCAGCGGGACCTCCTCCTGGCACTCCGCGACCTTCACACGGCAGAGCACGTGCTGGTCGTGTCCTTCGCTGACCTGGTGCGCGGCAATCAGGCTTTTGCGGTAGATGGACTGCGGCTCGAAGATTTTGCCCAGCGCCCACGATATGGCGGAGACAATCATCAGCGGCACCATCAGGGAGAAGCCCGCCGTGGTCTCCGCTATCAGGAAGACCCCCGTCAGCGGGGCGCGCATCACGGCGGTGAACACCCCGCACATGCCCAGCACGGCAAAATTGGCCTCCGAGACAGAGACGATGGCAAAGTGATTGAGAAACCGGGCAAAGGCGAAGCCGGTGAAGGCGCCGATGAACATGGTCGGGGCGAACATCCCGCCGTCTCCCCCCGACTCGATGGTGAGGCTGGAGACCAGGGGTTTGAGAAAAACCGCAGCCGCCAGCATCACGGCGGGAACCGCCGCCGGCGGCAGCCACTCCCAGTAGCCTGGCGGAAACAGCGTCACGTTGTGGACGTCCTCCAGCAGCAGCCCTTCAATGCCGGCGTACCCTTGGGAGCGGACGATGGGGAACAGGAACAGCAGCAGGCAGAGGACTCCGCCCCCCAGCAGCAGTCGCAGATACGGATTGCCCTGGCGCTTCAGCGCGCCGCTCAGCCAATAGTGGCTGCGGATGATGAACACCCCCACCAGCGCGCAGACAACCCCGCACAGGAATATCGGCAGAATGGCCGAGCGGTTCCACGGGGCCAGCGTCGCCATGAAAAACACGTGCTTGCCGGAGAGAAACTGCGACACGACGCTGGACACGGCGCTGGAGAGCAGCAGCGGTATCAGGGCGGACATCGAGAACTCCGGAAGCAGAGCCTCCACCACAAACAGGACTCCGCCAATGGGCGAGTCGAAGATGGCGGAGATGGCGGCGGCCCCGCCGCACCCCACCAGAAGCGAGCGCGGCAGACGGTCCAGCCCGCAGACGCGGGCGACGTTTGAGCCGATGGCCGCCCCCGTCAGCACACTGGGGGCCTCCAATCCCGCGGAGCCGCCAAACCCCACGCTCAAGGTGCTGGAGATGATATGGGTCACCGTCTCCGAGAAGGGGATGGTCTCCTGCTGCTTGTCCAGAGCCAGAATCAAGGGGCTCAGGCTCTTGGAGAAACGTCGTCCGCACAGGAAGCGCTGCACCAGAAACGAAAGCAGCACTCCCGCCAGTGGCAGAAGGAACAGTATCACGCGCCGGGAGAGCACCGTCTTGCCCACCGAGTAGAGAAAAATGGCGGCGTCCCCCACGTTGTGGAGCATCAGGTGCATGACATGCCCCATCAGCCCCATCAAGGCTCCGATGAGAATCGCCAGCAGCAAAATCAGATTGCCGAGGTCGAAATGGTTTCGCCACCAGACCGCCAGGGAGGATGGCCGCGCGGTCTCCGCAGCCGCATCGCCCAATTTCAATTGACTCTCTGTCCTAATTTCCATGTGCGGCGTGAACCAGGGCGGCGAAGACCCGGAGGTGGTGGGGGCGGTCAATCAGGCGTTCAGGATGCCATTGCACGCCGAGCAGGAAGCGTCCGCTGGACTGCCAGTCCACAGGGCAGATGGACTCGACCACGGAGTCATCGGCGCGCGCGGCCACCATCCAGCCAGGGGCGACCTTCCGAATCGCCTGGTGATGGGAACTGTTGCAGGTGAGTTCCGTCACGCCGTAGAGCGCGGGCAGGGGACCGTTCGGGTCAAGGGTGACTGAATGCCAGGTCTCCTCCGGCGGATTGACTCGGCGGTGCTCGCGCACGTCGGGCAGGTCATGGGGAATGTGGGTCCAGAGCGTGCCCCCTTCGGTCACGTTGATGGTCTGGTGCCCCAGGCAGATGCCCAGCACAGGCAGATCGGTCTCGTGGATAAGATGGCGCGCCAACGCCAGATAGTAATTGTTCACCACTGGCGGAAGCAGGTTCATTTCGGGATTGTTCTGCTGACCGTAGCACGTGGCGTCCAAGTCCGGACCGCCAATGAGCAGCACGCCGTCCACCCCCTGGCAGTGCCGGGGGATGTCGGCCTTCTCGGTTAGCGGCGGAAACACGACGGGCACACCGCCCGCCCGCTCAATGGAGACTATGTAGGGGTAGGGGACGTGGCAGGCGGAATTGGCATCCACCATGCAGGTGACTCCGATGATTGGCTTGGTTGCATTCATCGCCATTCAACAAAGATTTTCGGTTGCTGAAGAAGCTGATCCAGGGAGAACTGCCAGTTGACCTGGCGGGACTCCGCGACGGTTCCAGAGGTCGAGCGGACCTTGCCGTCCGTCAAAACCGTGCATTTCACCGCGAAATTCCGGTAAAGCGGAGCCAGCCGGGGGGGCGGCGAGATAGGGGCGTTCCCTTCGGGCCAGACAGCCTCCAGGCGGGAGATGCTGTCCTGCCGCGAGAAACGGAAACTGCCGAACACCTGGTCGTTGAGATGCTTTTCGGGAGAGCGTGACAGGGCAATGACCGTGATTTCGACCTGGGTTCCCTTCACCTCACGGGAGTAGAGCCGCAACTCAATGCCGTGCAGGGCATACGCGGATTGGGTGGCCTGCTTGTCCAAAAACGTCAGCGCCGTTGGCGGCAGGGTCCCGTCCCTGTGTCTCTGCGCCAGCATCTCGCGCAGGAGTTTCTCCTGCTCCCGCTCGAAGCGGTAAACGTAGGTCACGGTCAGGGTGGAGTCGGAGTTGAACCGCAGGGTCTGCTCCAGTTCCAGGCAACCCGTCAGCAGCAATGCCAGTAGCGGCAGAAGAAAACTCGCCTTCATCATCTCTCCATCAGTTGAGACAGCGCCTGATGAGAGCGGTCAAGGGTCTGCCGGTGAAGGCTGCCGCCATGGGTGTCCATCGTGACGATGAGCGGCATGTCCGCCACCTGCAGCTCCCAGAGCGCCTCGGGCGCGCCGAACTCCTCCAGCATATAGACTCCTGTCACCTTGCGGATGGACTGCGCCATGACCTGCGCCGCGCCTCCGACCGCCGAGAGATAGACGCACCCGTGCTCACGGCACGCCGCCAGCGTGTCCGCCCCCATTCCGCCTTTGCCGATGACCGCCTTGAGCCGATACCGCCGGATGACCTCCGCCATGTAAGGCTCCTCCCGAATGGAGGTGGTCGGCCCCGCCGCCGTCACCACCCACTCGCCGTCCCGTCGGATGATGACCGGCCCGCAATGGTAGAGCACGGCGTTCTGCAGGTCAGGCAGTCGTGTCGGGTCAGGCGCGCCCGCCAGGTACTTGTGCGCGGCGTCCCGTGCGGTGTAGATGACCCCAGTCAAGGCGACCTCATCCCCGCACGAAAGCGCACGGATGTCCGATTCTGCAAGTGGAAGCTGCAACGATATCATGGCGGATGGTGCGCTACTGCGGCGAGTCCTCGGCAGCGGGCGTCAGCCCGCTGTCACGGAGTTCATATTCAAGTTTCCAGCGGCGGGAACCGCCGATTTCCTCACACCAAATTTGAAGCGTGCCAATGTCGGTGAGCACAGAACGGAGCGAGACAGGCACAAACGCGCCAGGCTGGTCTCCCTTCTCGCGGTCGGACGGCAGTTCCACGGTGAGGGTGGGCAGTTCCTCCAGTTCATCGGGCGGCAAGTCGCGCAGGCGTGTCCCGACGGCGTCCTCCGTCCTGGTGGTGCTCGTGAAGAAACGGAAGTCGGAGGGTTCGCCGATGACCAGGGCAAGTCCTTTCTCGTGGATTTCACACTCGCTGCCCTCCTCCATTCCATGCGGGACGACGCATAGCGCATCCACGGGCGGCTCGAACCCCGGCACGGCTGGCATGGGCGAGGCGATTCCGATGTAGTAGGAACGGGCGCTGCCGGCCTTGATGCGCAAACCGCCACACTGGCGGATGTGCGCAAACCAGGCGGCTCCCCGCGCCACCGCCAAATCGGAGTCGCGCTGTCGCAGGACAGTGGCGGGGGTATCACCGCGCCAGGCGGCAAGCTGGTCCGTCAGCCGCTGATGGAACAGCGGGGCCTTGGTGACGCCGCCGTTGAAGAGAACGACGCCTGGGGGAATGGGGTTGCCGTCCCCATCGCGGAAACTATGGCGATTCAGGAAATGGGCGAGATGCCTCGTCAGCGCGGGGTCGGCGGCGTAGTCGAGGGCGATGGTGCGCAGTCCGGCGCGGCGCGCCTGCTGGAGTTCGGAGTCGATGGGGCACAGCGGGAAGAAACCGTCCAGAAGAATTGCCCGCAATTCCTCCTCCGTAATGGTGGTGGAGATGGTTCCGGAGACCAGTCCCGAGCCTCGGCCCAGAATGGTGATGGGCTGCGCCCCGGTCGCGCCCGAGCCCAGGGCCTCCTTGGCACGTCGGCAGGCATGGGTCAGGGCGGTAAGCTGGCGCTGCGACAGGGTGATGTGCTTTTCGCCTGCCAGTTTGCGGGCCATGGCCACCGCCAGCGTCAAATCCATGTTGTCGCCGCCAAGCAGTGTGTGGTCGCCGACGGCGAGGCGCTGCAGCCCCAATTCGCCGTCCTCGTTGGTGATGGCGATGAGCGAGAAGTCGGTGGTGCCGCCGCCGATGTCGCAGACCAGCACGACGTCGCCCTCTCCCACTTCCCCGCGCCAGGTGTTCTCGTGGTCAGCCAGCCAGGCGTAGAAGGCGGCCTGCGGTTCCTCAAGCAGGGTGAAGGTCAGCCCTGCGGCCTGGGCGGCCTCCACGGTGAGGTTGCGGGCCACGGCGTCAAAGGAGGCGGGCACCGTGATGACCACCGTCTGCCTCTCCAGGGCCAGTTCAGGGGCCTTCTGGGCCATGGCGTGGTTCCAGGCGTCCCGCAGATGTTCGAGGATGAGGCGGGCGGCCTCCACGGGCGAGAGCCTGTCCAGCCCCTCCTCGTCGCCCGTGTCAATGGGCAGGCATGGCGCGTGGCGGTCAATGCGGTCACTGCACAGCCAGGACTTGGAGGAGAAGACGACCCGCCCCGGGGCCTCCGAAGCGCGTGCCTGGGCGTATGTCCCCACCACCACCTTGGGGGATTTCCTCTGCCACGGGAGACTCATGCGCCCCTGGTCGCACTCCCCCGCCAAGGGCAGGTAGAGGAAGGAGGGCAAAGAGGGCAGCGCCTGGACTTCGCCAGGTGCGACAACCTGCGGAATCGGCAGCACCTGCGGCTGGGGATTCGGCAAGCCATGGTCAACGTATGCCAGCACGGTGTTGGTCGTGCCCAGGTCAATGCCTACAGTGTAGCGGGTGGATTCGGTCATGGATGAAAGTGGTTTTGAAGAATGGCCATCATCTTACAATATAGCCCATTTTGCGGAGATTTCCATTAGCGCGGAGTGATGGCAAGAAGCGTGTCTGTGATGGCCCAGGCGCGCTCCACGGGCATGGAACGACGCTCAAAGCCTGGCCCCCAACTGTCCGTGTAGATGACTTCATCGGTTTTTCGGTTGTATCCGTTGATGATGCGGGCATGGAAGGAGGTCTGGGACACCACGTCCTTTTCGTCCAGCATCAAAACCGACCAGAAAAGGGGGTAGCCCCGGTCAATGCTCTCCTGAACCTTCACAAAGAACTTCTTCGGGCCAGGCCGCTGCCGCTCCCGCAACTGAATCAGGGGACGCATTTTCAGGGGACGCAGAAACTCGGAAACGTTGATGGAGCCAAGGACCTGACGAACCTCCAGCGTCACCGCCTTGTTCTTGACGGCAAAGCGGTTGTACTCCTTGGCAAAGTCCCGCAGACCAGCCACGGTGCGGAAATTCTCGTTGTCGTAGAGGCGCTTTGTCCGTATGCGGAGTTTATTCGAGTTCTTCTCCAGCGCGCTGATGGCTGCGTTCAGATTGGTGCCGTAAAAGGGGTCGGAGTCGGCGAGCTGGGCAATGATGTGCTGGTCAATGGAGGAGTTGTAGTAGCGCATGAAACGCTCGACCACGGCGTCCACGCAGTACCCTTTCCGCCCCTGGTTGACCATAGGGACATTGAGCCAGCGCGCGCCATCCACCTCTTTCTGAACGCGGCTGGCCAGGGATGCGGTGTTGACCTCGGCGCGGATGTCCTGGGAAAGGGACTGGATGTCGCCATGCCTGGCAAACTGGATGCCGATGAACTCCGTCTCGTTTTTGGAGGCGGCCCAGCGCAACGCCGCATCGTATCCGGCCGTCCGCCAGAGCAGTTGCTGGATTCGGTTGTTTTGCAGCGACTTGTTGCTTTTCTGCGGCTGCCGGTCGCCAGTCAGTCTGGTCAAAGTCTCCGTCAGCGACTTGACTGCCGAATCGAACTGCCGACGAGGCCAGAGACCGCAGTCGCCCCGGTTGTAGATGGACACGTCAATGGCGCTCAGGCGCCGTTTGTCCGCAAACTGAAACACCGCTTCGGTGATTAGGCATTCCCCAAAGAGGAACATCTCGTCCGAAAACTCCCTGGAATAGCGGATTTGCGTGTGGTCTTTGGTGTTCCAGGTGAGTTTTTCCAGTTTGAGCGCGCGGAGCAAGGCCTTCTGGTCTGTCTGGAACAGGGCCCTTCCGCGGCGATGCACCACGGCGTCCAACGCGCTTTGGGCAGTGACCAGCCCCCCCGCAAAAAGCAGGGCGATGAAAAGCAGGATGCTCAAATGTCGGCTGTTAGTGCGCAAGGGTGTTTCCCGGCAAGAAGAAAATGGCCGGCGAGTCCAAGCAGAGACCCGTCGGCCATTTTCCAGATTAGGGGTTGACAAATCCCGGATTACCGAGCGTAGAACTCGACGACCTTGGTGACATCGACATTGTTCTGGATTTCCTCAGGCTGCGGGGCATGCAGAACAGTGACCTTGAGTTCGCCTTTTTCACGGCCCAGATAGGTGGGCAGAATCGCGTCGCTGCCTTTGGCGATGCTGGCGATGATGGGGGATTTGCTCTCGTTGATGGAGACCACTTGACCAGGCTTCAGACGATAGCTGGCGCGGTCAACGATTTTGCCATCCACGAGGATATGGCGATGGGAGATGATCTGGCGGGCGGCAAAGATGGTGGGGGCCAGGCCAGAGCGATAGACGACGGTCATGAGACGCATCTCCAGGGCGGCGTTGAGGAGGTCGCCCGTGATGCCTTCGCTCTTGTTGGCGTCCTCATAGATGAAGCGGAGCTGTTTCTCGCTCACATCGTAGAAGGTGCGCAGCTTCTGCTTTTCGAGCAGCAGTTCGCCGTAGGTGGAGAGTTTGCCGCGGCGCTTGGTCGGACCATGCTGACCGGCGGGATAGGTGCGGTCCTTGGTCTGGACGTCGTTGCCGTTGCGGTCCTTGATGGTGCGGCTGTTGGTCGGGCAATTGGGCTTGCCCCACAGGCAATAGCCAACTCGACGGCACAGTGTGTGCTTCGGTCCCTTCACGCTGCATTTCTTCTTTGCGTCTGCCATTTCAACTTCCTTTTGATGCTGGCGTTCATCGCGGATTTACTGTCGCCCGCCTGGTGTCGTGAGCCGTCCTCCCTGGTGAGGAACGACTTCCCATGCGAAAAACACGGGAGCGGGCTGTCCGCTGACAAAAACCCTGTAATATACACCTTCAAAACCCGTTGTGCAAACGACTGGCACGCAATTCGGAGCGTTTATTTTGTAATGCCTGAACGTCTGATACTGGCCAGAAGCCGTATTGGCCGCGCGTGGCGCGGCCTGCCAGACCGGACCATGAAACCAGGCACGAGTGGCAGGTTTGGCAGACCGAACCATGAAACCAGGCACGAGCGGCAGGTTTGGCAGACCGCGCTCTGCGCGGTCTGTACCAGTCGGAGGGGAATTGCCTTACCTTGTCGCCACTCCCAAGCCCATTTCGGCGAGGAATCGCTTGTTGTTGCGCCAGTCGGGGCGGATTTTGATGAACATGCTCAGCTCCACCCTGCGTCCCACGAATTCGGCAATGCGTTTGGCCGCCGTGACGCGGATATTTCGGATGCGCTCCCCCCCCTTGCCCAAGACGATGCCGCGGTGTCCTTCGCGCTCCAGGTTAAGCGTCGCGCCGATGAAGATGCGGTCTTCGTGCTCCTCCCAGCGGTCAATGGCCACCGCGACGCAGTGAGGCACCTCCTGGCGCAGCTGCTCCAGCATGACCTCGCGGATCAGCTCCGCGGCGATGTCCCGCTCATACACATCAGTCAAATCATCCTCGTCATAGACAAACGGGCCTTCCGGCAGCAGCCTCCGCAGATGCTCCAGCAGCGGCAGGGAACGCTCCCGCTCAATGGCCGCAATCTTCAGGACAGGCGCCTTGGGGAATGCCAGCTGATAGTACGCCTGGCACTCCTCGAGCTGCTCCGGCGTGGCGATGTCCACCTTGTTCACGGCAATGATGACGGGCTTGCGCGCCGCATTCACCCTTTCGACGGCCAGCGCGTCCTCCGACCCGGGCTTGCGTGTCGGGTCGGCCAGGCAGACCACCACGTCCGCGTCCGACAGCACTCTGGCAATCGAGCGGTTCATCGCGTCATCGATGGCTATGCGCGCCTGGTGAATGCCTGGCGTGTCCAGGAACAGAATCTGCGATTCGGCGTCGGTCAGAATGCCCAGCAGATGCTTGCGGGTGGTCTGCGGTTTGTTGGACACCGCCGCCAGGTGCGTTCCCAGCAGTGTGTTCAGCAAGGTCGATTTGCCTGTGTTGGGACGGCCCACCAGGGCCACATGACCCGTTTTGCCAATTCTGGGCGCCGGCGTCGAGAGGATTTTCTGTAGGTCTTCCATGCTCTGTTGTGGTGTCCTGCGGCTTGGGAACTACGGCGTGGCTTTGGCGGTGTTCTCGGTCTCGCCCGCAGGGGCGGGGACTGACGCCTGAGCCGCCAGCAGGCGGTTGACGTCCATTTCGGAGTCGCAGGTGCGCAGCGCCTTGTCCAGCAGGGCGCGGCAGTCCGCCAGGTTGAGCTTGGCGGCGGCCTCGCGGATTCTTGTCACGCTGAACGGGTTCATGCTGAAGTTGCGCAATCCCGCCCCCAGAAGCAGCGGCAAGGCCCGGCTGGACCCCGCCAGTTCACCGCAGATGGAGAGGCTTTTGTCGGGATAGGACTCCAGCATTCGGCACACGTCGCGGATGAGCCGCAGCACCAGCGGATGACACTGGCGATACCAGCGCAGGACAGCGGGATTTCCCCGGTCAACCGCGAACAGGTACTGAACCAGGTCGTTGGTTCCGATGCTCACAAAGTCAATGTAGGGCAGCATGTCGGGCAAACCATGGAAGGCGGAGGGGACCTCAAGCATCACTCCGACTTTGCAGTCATGGTCGTATGGCACTTTGCGGGAGTCCAGTTCGCTTCCCGCCGCCTTGAGGGCCTTGAGGGCCTGGTGCAAATCAAACAAGTCCGCCACCATCGGGAACATGATGTTGACCTTGCCGAAGGCGCTGGCGCGCAGAAGCGCCCGCAGATGCGGGGTCAGAATCTCAGGGTGGGAGAGCAAAAAGCGCAGACCGCGCAAGCCCAGGGCGGGATTGTCCTCCGCCACCAGCCCGCCGAGATAGGGCAACGGCTTGTCGCCGCCCGCGTCCAGCACGCGAATGGTCACGGGGATGCCCTTCGCCGTGGTGAGCAGGCGCTTCAGCACCTGGAACTGCTCCTCCTCCGAAGGCAGGTGATTCCGTATCATGAACATGAATTCCGTGCGGTACAGCCCCACGGAGTCAAGCCCGAAGTGATGGATGGCGGGCATCTCCGAAAGCAGGGCCAGATTTCCCGCAAAATGCACACGGGTCCCGTCCGCCAGAACGTCTGGTTCGCGCGGCGAGTCGTCCTCCTGCCATTGCAGGGTCTGCCTCTCCCTGGTGATATGGAGGGCGCTGCCGTATTGCCGGACCATTTTCATGGAGGGGTTGATGTAGCAAAGCCCCGCATTGCCGTCCAGCAGCACGCGTGCCCCCGGGGGAACGATGTCCTCGATGCACGAAAGCCCCACCACCATTGTCTTCTGAAGGGCCCTGGCGAGAATGGCCACATGCGAGGTCATTCCGCCCGTGTCGCAGAGTATCCCCGTCACTTTCTTGAGCGGCAGACCAACCAATTGGGAGGGCAGCAGCTCCTTGGCCACCACCACGATTCGCTTGGCCTCGGGCGCATTGCTCTCCTCGACGGCTGTTCCGCGCAGGTTGTCAGCCGCCGTTTTGATGTTCAGCAGGATGTCCTTGATGTCGTACAGCCGTTCGCGGAGATACTCGTCCTCCACTTTGCTGTACTGGTCGGCGAAGGAGCGCAATGTCCAGGCCAGGGCGTTGGTCAGGGTGTGCCCCTCGTCCAGACGCTTGTTGATGGCCTCCTGGAGGGTCGGGTCGTCCAGCAGCATCGCGTGCATTTCGAAGATGTCGCAATCCGCCTCGGAGAGCGACTGGGCAAGTTCCCGGACAGTTCGGCGCGCAGTCTTCTTGGCGTCCTCCAAGGCGGCCTGGAAGAGGGCCTTTTCGGCTTGGATTTGCGCAGGGGAGACCCGCCCCGGCGGCGGGAGGCGACGGGTGCTGAGCAATTCGTCCGCACACGATATGCGCACCGCCCTGCCGCAGACGACTCCGCCGGTCACGGAGCGTCCGCGAAGCGGATGGTCTTCGGGAGGCAGGGCGTCTTTGGAGGAGGAGGCCTGGAAGGCAAAGGCGGGCTTGGCGGAACTGCTGCGGCGCACCAGCATCGCGTTCACGATGAACACGGCCAGGGGAGGCGCGATTTCGTCCAGCATCTCCAGCACGGACTCGCTGAACTTTCGCCGCAGTTCGCGCATCAAAAGGAGCGCGCCGATGGCGGAGCCTCCGACCACCAGCGGCAGTCCAAGCGCCCCGTGGTAATCAGCCTTGAGCGGCGGCAGCCCCTCCCCGCTGTCCTGGCGATTGGCGCGGTCGTCGATGTTGATGACGTGCAGCGCCCGCACGGACAGTCCCGCAATGCCCCGGTCAATGCCGAAATTCAATGAGGAGACATTCTTCTCCACCAGATTATGCGAGGCGACCAGCGACAGGCTTTCCGTAGCGCGATTATACGCAAACAATGCGCAGGCCTCTGCCCCTGCATAGTGGGCAATCAGCTCGGTGACCTGCGCCAGTCCTTTCCAAGGGTCGCTTGTCCGTGCGATGACCTCGCTGATCCCGTGTACGACTTGGTATTTGTTAGCCCGCATTATGATGTCTGACAGACGGTTGCCTCACGGCGCCCGTCCGCCTCTCCTGCGAATCCGAAGGACATGCCTTCGGGGTGTTGCCTTGCAAATCTGTTTCTGAATGGAAAAGGCAGCAGACGAATGTAAGCCGGATTCTGTGCGGCCGCCGAAGCGGCCCGACGACCATTCATCTAAGCAGCCGAAACCCGGGACTTGCGCGCCTTGCGGCGCAACGGCACGGGCCGCGCCTCCGCCCCCTATTTGGCCTTGCACCGGAAGGGGTTTGCCTTGCGTCGGGACTCTCGCCCCGGCACGGTGGGCTCTTGCCCCACCTTTTCACCCTGGCCCCCGAAGGGGTGGTCTGATTTCTGTGGCACTTTCCTTCCCGCAGGTTTGACCTGCGGTACCCGGCCTTTCAACCGGGCTTCCCGCCCTGTGGTGTCCGGACTTTCCTCTCCGTTGCCGGAGCAGCCGTCCTTCGTCTGTTGCATCTGATAATATAATACGGAAATGGATAATTTCCACTCGCCTACTATGAAAGGACACCGGCAGCGTCTCGCCGCCCATGGGTACTCTCAACTCCCGAACTCCAGAACTCCCAGCGGCGAAAGCAACAGTGAATTGCCTTCGCCGCGTGGAGTTTCGGAGGCTTGGAGTTCGCGGCGGGGACGCCGCCGCTACTCTTTCTCCTGCATTGCCATGATGGCGTGCCAGCGTGGGTTCTTGCGGGAGACGTCCATGGTGTAGAGTGGCTCGTTGTCGCGGGTGGGAATGTTGAACACCTCTTTCTTGAGGGTGTGGGCCAGCCAGCGCTCCAGTTTGAGCACCAGAAGTTTGCGGCGCAGGCGCCCCTGCATGTCGCGGTTCATCACATTGGGGAGGGTATTGGTGGTGATGATGTCGTCGATGGATGCGTCGTTCAGGTTTTCCTTGACCTCGGAACTGGAGTAGAAATGGGTGACCACGAAAATCATCCGCGTCGCGCCCGCCCTCTTCAGGTGGCGGCAGCACTCCACGATGGTGGAGCCGGTGCGCACCATGTCGTCCATGATGACCACCTCGCGTCCCGCCACCGCCTCCAGGGGAATGGGGCTGTTCTCGGCGGCGAGGATGGAGACGCGCCTTTCGCCTGTGCGGTGCTTGTCCATCAGCAGCAGGTCTGGCCTGAGCGGCATCAGGAGTTCCTTGCTCTGCTCGCACATCTGGTCATAGACCGAACGCACGAAGGGGGCCGCCCCCTTGTCCGGCGCGCACAGCACAAACCCCTTGCCATCGCTGAAACTCTGCATCTGCTCGTGGGTCAGAAGGTAGTTCGCATATAGTTTCGCGGGCGACAGATTCAGGAACTGCCCGTTGAAACGGCGGTCAAACAGCTCCTGGACGGAGACCGAGTGGTTGTGGACGGTCAGCACCGCGTCCACTCCCGCCACCGCCAGCAGTTCGCTGTAGAGCAGGGAGGAGAAGGGCTGCCCGTCGAATTTCTTGTAGTCCTCGGGGGAGCGTGTGAAGGCGACATGACCGTATTCAGGCCTGGGGCCCCTGTCCTGTGCGCTGTAGAACAGGTCAGGCTCCACCAGCACGACCTTCTCGGCGCCGTTGTCCTTGGCGGCACGGGCGACCAGGAAGGTGCGCATCGCCCTGGCGTTGCGGGTCAATTCGCCGCTGCATGAGGAGACGATGACCACCTTTTTCCCGTCCAGGCTGTGTCCCGTATGGGAGTTGTCGCGTTCGTCGCAAATGAAACGCGGGCAGAATTCCGAGTTGGCGAAGTTCTTCAGGGCAATCAAATCCGAGATGTCGGGTTTTTGATTCATGAAATACGCCACGTCACTCGCCAGCGGGTCATCTGACGTTGTGCCGACCACGATGATGTCATCGCTCATCATTTGCTCCTTGCAATTCGCCTTGGTTGCAAAACTTTTTTCAAGAGACACCTCTTTAATATAATCCCTGTTTCCTGCCTCTGCTTGAAACTACCCCCCAAAAAAACTTCCGCGCTCAAATCTCGTCCAGCGCC
>JAFRLP010000037.1 GCA_017431185.1 Victivallales bacterium
GCCATGCGAGCCATCCTCGGCCCCGTTCAGGGCGTCTTCCAATCCGACGAGCGATTCCCCGTGCGCTCTGGTCAAACCTACGTTTTCCAGGTGTTCAGGAGGGATTAGCCCTCGTTCATCCTCGGGTGGAAGGCGCGGAAGACCTTGCTGTAGTCAATGGTGGCGACGGTCTTGTCGCGATACAGGTTATACAGCCGTTCCACGCCCTCGTTGAGGTGGCGCGAAGTAATGCCGTGGGTCATGGACAGGGAGGCCTCAATGAAGGCGGCCAGATGGTCGCAGCAGCGAATGACCTCGCCGTCAATGGGCTGGCATTCGGGGCGGTCGTAGTCCCGCCCCAGTTCCTCGAAGGTCAGTCCCGAAACAATTTTGCCTTCGACCAAGGCGCGGTTGGAGAACTCGTCATCGGTGTAGTACTGGATTTGCGCGTACCAGCCAGGCGGAAGCAGGGGCTGCACCCGGTCTTCCATCTGCTTCTGCTCGTACTCCTTGATGATTTTGTCCAGCCCCTCGACGGCCACCTTCACAGGCGAGGTGATGTCCCTCGTCAGCACCTCAGGCAAGTCGTGGAAGAGCGCGCCAAGAAAACTGTTGACCAGCCTCGGCTCCCCCACCCTTGCCTCGCACAGCGACAGATAGGTGAGCAACGCCACTATCAGCATGTGCCCCAGCACGGAGGTGGCGGGGATGCGGGGCGACTGGCTCCAGCGCTTCTGGAAGCGCAACTGTCCGCAAAGGTCAACGAAGGCGGCGGTTTTGCGTCCCAACGCCAGTTTCTGCACACCGAGCAGGTCATAGTGGTCTTCGATCTGGTCTTGGATTTCCTGGCGGATGCGCTCGATTCCGTTGATGAACGGACAGAGTTTGTAGAGGATATTGAACTCCCATTGGGTGGCCAGAAAATGCGCCGCCTTCAGGACACGCTTCTCATGCGCCGCATAGCCGGGCTCCAGCAAATGCCGACGCATCCGCTCCGCGACATTCCCCGAAATGGTGGCGGCCAATGGCTCCAGATGCCGGAGCACCCATTCATTCAGTTCCCTCCCCTTCTCGGCCATCATGCGATGGAAGACAGGCGGCTTGATGTCGGTCAGCACAATTCGGTGAAGCATCTCAAAGAATCCGCCCTCGATGAGTTTGAGCCAGTCAATGCCGCCAGGGCAGATCTCATCCTCCGTCTTGGCCAGGACGTATGCGATCATCATCTTGTGCGCCTGCTTGTCCAGTTCCGTGAAATCCATCGGATTGATCTGGTCATTCCACCGCCGGATGCTGGCGGCGTCGTAAATCATCAGCAGCAGTTCACGATTCAAGGGGTCAGACATGGCTTGTTCTCCATTTTCAGCCGACTATTGCCCATTGGACAGTCGTTCAGCAAGGAAGTCAGGCAGACCCGCATCGCGGATACGCCTTTGGGCGGTGGCAACGTCATAATGCACCCGCAGAAGGGTGACCTTGCGGGTATTCGTGTCATAAAGCACCGCGCAGGACCGCCAGTCGCCATCACGGGGCTGACCGACCGCGCCGACCCCCACCATCACCATGCCCTGCCTGGGCAGTTCCGTATCACGCAGGAAATCAATCACAGGCATCCTGCCGGGGCGATGATGCACGAGGATCGGCACATGGCTATGCCCGTTGAAGCAGAGTTGCTGCGGCTGGAACAGGACCTGCATGGCCGCCGTGCGCTGCCCCATGACATACATCCAGGGCGGATAGGGCTGACAGGAGGCGTGCGTCACCATGAAATCGCTGGTCTTGAACACCATCGGCAGAGTGCGCAGCCAATCCTTCTGGTCATCACGCAAAACCCGCCGGGTCCATTCAATGGCCACATTCGCCTCGGGACGGATGCTCCGGGCATTGTATTTGCCAGGCTCCACCGTATAGGTGTCGTGGTTTCCCCGCGTGGTGGGAATCCGCCGTTCCCGAAGCAAATCAATGCATGTCCCCGGCGAACCGCCATAGCCGACCACATCCCCGCAACAGAAGACCTTTTTGACCGCCAGGCGGTCAAAGGCATCCAAGGTCGCCGACAGCGCATCCACGTTGCCGTGTATGTCACCCATTACTCCAACCAGCATGAAATGACCTTTAATCGTTTGATAACCATCGTCAACATGGTATATTATAATCTCTTTACGATGGTACGCAAACGCGAACCCTGCAAAGAACGAAAAATCACCTTCCAGTCATACCGATGAGCACCCAAGACGAACAGGAACAACTACCTTTCCAGGAGCGGCGGCCCGACCGCAGTCCACTGCGCCCACGCGACTTCGGCTCAAGCGAAGACAGCCTGGAGAATGGCGAGGGAACCCGTCGTCCGTTCAAATATTCCCGCCACGAGAACACCGAGGGGCGTCGGGAATACCGTCCTCGCTTCCGTTCCGAGCAGGATGGGGAGGATGGAGTGCGCCGTCCCCGTTTCCACCGCAATCAAGATGGGGAAGGTGACGGTTTTCGCCCGCGCTTTTCCCGCGAACGCGGCGAAGACCGCGAGGAGCCAGGCCCCGTTCCCCGCCGCAGGCAGGAGGATTTACCGCAGGAGAATGAGCCTGTTCAGCCCACCACGGTCAGACTGGCCATTTTCGGGGGGGCGTTTGACCCGATTCACAATGGCCATATCCAGATAGCCAGGCAGATACTGGAGAAGGATTTGGCCACTGAGATACTGTTCGTGCCAGCCCTTGACCCACCGCACAAGCAGGAACAGACGATGGCGATGCCGGTGCACCGTCTGGAAATGGTGCGCCTGGCGTTGCAGAACCAGCCCCCCCTGCAACGCACCAAGACCGTTCTGAAGCACGTGGAAAACTCAGAGGAACCCGTCAAGGTCATTCAGCCCATTCTGCCTCAGTTTGGCTACTCGGACATTGAACTGCGCCGGATGCGCCGCTCCTACACATACGACACGATGACCACACTGAAGCAAATCTATCCCGACTACGAACTGGTCTTCATCATTGGCATGGACAGCCTGCGCACGCTCTCCACCTGGTACCGCGCAGCCGAACTGGTTCAGCACAGCCAATTCCTGGTGTATCCCAGACCTGAGGTTCCGCCACCCGCTTTCATTGACCTGGCGAAGAGCTTCGGGGCCCGCAACGCCAACCGCCTTCTGGAATCCGTCCTGGATGAGTATGACTTTCCCGTCAGCCCCATCTCCTCGACGGACATCCGTGTACGAATCGCCGCAGGTCAGCCCGTCACCGATTTGCTCCCTGAAGCAGTCTGGAACTACATTCAGGAGCATCAACTCTACCGTTAACCCATACCCAATAAGGAGGAAACCCCATGGACGACAGACAAGACAATATGGCCAATATCCAGCTCAGCGAGATTGCACGCGAATGCATCCGGGTCTGCGAGGAAAAAAAGGCCGCCAACATCACCCTGTTCAATGTCCAGGACAACAACATCCTGACGGACTACTATCTGGTGTGCTGCGGTCTCTCCCAGCCCCACATCCGCGCCCTTGGCTCGGCTCTGCGTCGAGAAATGCTGGACATCGGAATCAAACTGCGGGGCGTGGACGGCGCGTCCGCCACCAGCCAATGGCTGGTTCTGGACTTCGGCACCGTAATCGTTCACATCATGACCCCGGAAATGCGCCAGCGCTATATGCTGGAGAACCTCTGGGACAAGCGACTCATCGTCTTCCAGGGCGGAGAGCCCATGCCCGCCATACGCCCCGACTCCACGCCGGAAAGCAATGAGTTCCCGCAGGAAGATGACGATGACGCCAATGTCCAGGTCTGGACGGATGACGCATTCGATGACTTCGACGACGAGGATGACGAAGAAGAAGATTACGAGGAAGACGAGGAAGACGAGGAAGACGAAAACGACGAGGAGGACTTCGATGATTTCCTCTCTGACGACGAGTTCGACGACGAGGACGACGAGGAGGAGTTGGATTTCCTTGATTACGATGAGAATGAAGACGCGGATAAGCAGGACGAGAAGCCTCGCGACACCAGCGTGACTTTCGACACTTTATTCGGTGAGGAGAATGATAAACAGAAGCAATCCCCTCCCCAGAAGCACTCGAATCTGGACGACCTGTTCAAAAAATAGCCCCAATTCAGCCCCCCGCCCAATCGCGGGGGGCATAACATTTGCCCCGCTGATGACGCATACGGGGGGCATTCTCCTGACATGCCACACCTTCAGACAGTCATTGCGCACTATACTCCCCTGGTGACACAGGATGCTCCAGGATACCAGGTGCTGGACTGGAGCAGCCGCGAATCGCAGTTCCTGCGCTTTGAGATACTGGCGCAGGAGATACGCCAATGCCTGGGAACGGCGTCGTTCCGTCTGCTGGATGTCGGCTGCGGACTGGCGGAGTTGCATGGATACCTGCAAGGGCGGGGGCTTCCCGTCGAATACACTGGGGTTGACCTTACGCCCGCCATTCTGAACGAGGCTCGCCGCCGCCATCCCGACCTGGATTTGCGCGAAGTGGATGTCTTTGCCACGCCACAGCCGTTCCCAGACCACTCCTTTGACGTGGTGTTCTGCTCAGGCGTGTTCAATCTTCGCCAGGACAACAGCCTGCTGTTCGCCCAGCATGGCCTGGCGCGGCTCACCGCCCTCGCCTCCCGCCTGGCCGCCGTGAATTTCCTGCATACACGCACCATTGAGCAATACCCCGAATGCTGCTATTTCGCCCCAGAGGAACTGCTGGACTGCGCCAAACGCCCTGACACCACCGTCACCGTGCGCGACGACTACCTTGACAAGGACTTCACCATCTTCGCCCGCTACTCCCATTGATTTCGTTCCCAGGCGCAATTTTCCAAAGGTCTGCATCGTCACACAGGCGTGACGAGGAAATCAGGCATGCGCCGCCCCCACACGGACAAGCCTCTCGATGAACTCCGACCTGGCCTTGTTGAAACGGGCGAGCAGTTTTTCGTATGCGGACTTGCGCACATCGTCCCAATCCCCCCGATTGGCGAGTTGTTCCAGCACATGCCTGGTCACAGTCTTCCAGTCGCAGTCATATACACTGCCTTCCACAGTCCTGCCGAAATTGGCCAGCCAGTTCTGCAGCTTCGAGCCACGGGCAATGCCAAGAATTGGGGTGCCTGCGTTGGCGGCCAGAATCAGCAGATGCAGCCGGCTCGACAGCACGGCGTCACATTCCGAGGCCGCGTCAATGACGGCGGCGGGCGTAGTCCCCGCAATGCACTCCACCCCAAGCCCTTCCAGCAAGGCACGGTCCGTTTTGGGATTCATGGGTATGCCCACCACCTGCGCCCCGCTTCCGCGCACCTCCTCAAGCATTCCCTTCACGCCCTCCAAATCCGAGACCTGGCGTTGAGTGGAGATGCAGAGGCCCAGCCTTCCGGTCGCTTTGCCAACTGCCCTCTTTGCCGTCGGCTCAAGCAAGATTGCGGTATCCGCCGCAACGTCAGCAGAGGGAAATCCCATGGAGGCGAGCATCGCCGCGCTTTGAGGGTCCCTGGCCCACACCCCACGGCATTTGGGCAGTACGCCTGCTATTCTTTTCCTCAGGCGATTCCTCAGGTGACGCTCATACCAGCCAGTCAGTCCCAGGCAGTTCAGCACCATGCGCTTTTTGCCGTGGGCCTTGAAAAAAACGGGGTTGAGTTCGTCGTCCATGCCGACACCCCATACGAATGTGGGCACGCCTGATTCCTGCGCCGTTTCCAGCAAATCCAGCGCGACATCCGGATAGTCGGAAAGCCCCGTCGCCCCGCACCACACGTATGCGTCCTGCCCTTGCACCAGCTGCGAGAACTCAACGAGATTACTCCGTGCGGTGAAAGGCCTGTCCGCAAAGCCATAGGGAGGAACCGTGTCAACGCCAAGCAAGTCCGCCGTACCCGCGTCCGCCGTCGCCACGGTAATCCGCGCATCGGGAATGGACTCCCTGATCATTCTGACGACACAGGCCAGAATCGCCTCGTCACCGATATTGTCGAGTCCAAGCGGTATTCCGCCCAAAAGAATCCTCATCTTTTTCAATCCCGTCTTAGGAATCTCCGCGCTGGATGTGCTCACGCATGCCATTTCATCACCTCTGGAAGCGAGCGACGCGGTGAACCCGCCACATCGAATTCCTCTGGTGGCATGCCACAGGCAAGCACCTGCACAATGGCCTCATTGGAGGGAATCTCCAGCAGTTCACGGGCGGCAATGTCCGCCTCCGGCGGAACAGACCAATGCAGGATACAGTGGGCAATCCCATAATAGTGGAGCGCATAGCACAGATTCATCACGAATATCCCGCCATTGGTGTAGATGTCGTGACGTTCCCAACTCCAGCGGACGGATGACAGGTCGGCGGTAACCACGATTGCCTTGTCCGCATCCTGCCCAAACCCTCTGGTGCCACCTTGCAGAGCCAGGAGTTTTTCCATAAGTTCCTTGTTGTCAATCACATGGATTCTGGCATGCTGGCGGTTGCAGGCGCTGGGCGCGGTAAGAGCCAACGTCAGGGCGCTCTCCAGCAAATCCCTGGGGACTGCCCCCGCAAAATGCCTCACCACATGACGCGAGGCGGCGAAGACGGGAAAGGGCCTCTCCCTGGCCGAAAAGAACTCCTCCCTGGTGACGTGCGGCTCTGAAACCGCCTGAATCTGCGGATGTTCCGCCAGAAAGTCATCCAGCCGGGGCATTGGCTCAGGCCACTCCCGATGCAACTCGCGGTAAGCCCGCAGCACCCCGACTGCATAGACGACCTGCGGGTCGCCCTGACCAAAACGCCTCTCGTATTGCCTGACCAGCCCGATGAGATGCAGAATCGCGCCTTTGCCGAATCCCAGCCTGCGCCTCGGCATGGTCAGTCCCTTCTCCAGCACATGGTACCCCATGACGATTTCCGCGACAGCGGCCTCCCGTCGGTCCAGATGCAATGCTCCCGCATTTTCCAGGAACTGCCTCTGGTCGTATCGGAACGCCCGCCTCGCCTCACGCCGGACTCTGGCGTTGAGAAGCCACGCGGTCAGCGCCCTTTTGACTTTCCTCAAGATTTCCGTTACTCTGTCCATTATGGCAGCGCCCAGTATCCAGGCAAATCGCTTAACTTTCTGGCAGGGGCCTTTTGACGCGGCGGTTTCGAGGTTCCGGGGCACATCAGGTAGCCAGTCACGCTGGCTGCGGGCGCAATCGTCTCCCACACCGTATATTCGCTGGCGGCGACCGTCTGGTTCTCCAGATTGCACCAGCGCCGCCAGATTGGCCATTGGGTGGCTTTTGCCTTGTCGCCGTGAAAAACCATTTCGACGACCTTCGGGGCCATTCCGTATGTCCAGCGATAGGGGGTTATGCCTGGCACGTACTCCGCAATGCCATCCACATAGGAGGGCAAATCCAGGAAGGCGACGGGATAAATCGTGCCCAGTCCGCTCGTCAGGGTAGTGCCCTGGGGATTGCATCCGTTGTGGCAGTCGTTGGCCAGGGAGGCATAGTCCAGGTATTTCCTCTCCTTCGTCCATTGATGCACGGCAATGAAGAACTGCGCCCGCCTGAGCGGATGGCATTGCCCCCAGCCCATGGCATGCACCCATCCCCTTTGCGGCGCCCACCAGGGAATGCGATAGGCGTAGGAATTCTCGATTTGACTGCCGTAGTCCCTGGCCAGGTTCTTGGTGCGGCGCATCCACTCTTTGAAAAAGTAGTCAAGTTCCTTGGGTGTGCCCAGCGTCATCTCGCCCGAAAACAACAGCGGTATCCATTTCCAGGCGTTTTTCTTCTGATCCTTGACGATGGCGGCCTGGTTTCGCCGAAGAGGCTCAAGATATTGGTCTTCCCCTGTAAGCGCGTGCAGGTTCAACGCAGCCTTCACCAAATAGGGGGGGGGCAGGTCGGCGTCCTCTGTCCAGCGCACCATCAGGGTCTCCGTGAAAACCCTGTTCTTTTTCTGCTTCACCTCGTAAACATCGGTGCGCGGTTTGGTGTTGATGGCAAATTTCCAGGCCCTGATTGCGGATGGCAGGTATCTCTCCTTGAATCTGTCATCGCATCTTGCCAGCAGGGCTGCGTGCGCCGCGTACATCAGGGAACTGCGGCGCGTCGCCCCGGCAAGCACGTATTGCATGGGGTCCTTCTCCGCCACGTTTCCCGGACCGGGATGGCCCGTGGATTCAATCCAGGTCCCCACCCCGCCATCGGCCTGCTGGCCGGAAAGCAAATGCCTCAGCCCCCACTCCGCCTCGTCCAGAATGTCCGGTACGCCATTGTCATTCTCGGGAATGTTCAGCTGCCCGTCCCGGAAATTCTCCTTTTTCATCAGATAGACCGCGCACAGGTCATTGACGACATTGAGATGCCAGGGTCTTCGGTCGTAGTCGGCTGCGTCGTGCCAGCCGCCCACCAGACGCAGTTTTTCGCATCCTGCGGTCTTCAGCTCCTCCAGGTCGCTTCGAATAATCTCGAACCACTTCACCTTGTGGTCCAGTTTGCCCTCTTCGCTGGCAAAAGTGCCCCGCAGGACATTGGCATGGCAGGCGCCCGCGGTCCAGTGCGTGAATGGCTCCGTTTTGGCGATGCCGCAGCGCTTTTGGTAAAGCCCCCCCATGTGAACGCGGAACGCCTCCTCCGCCGCACCCGCGAAGATGCGGAACGTCTGGCTTCGCCCGACGCCGGGAATCCTGACAAAGTATTCGCCCTCCCTCGTCACTTCGCTGAAGTCAAGTTCGTAGGTGTCCTCTCCGGTAAAGGGGGTGCCCTCCTTGGTAGTCCCGTCCTGAATCCCGGGCACAAGCCCGCCACTCCCGACATCCCTATGCAGAACGACCTGCCCCGTTGCGGAGTCCACCAGTTCCCAGGACGTCATGGGGGCCTTCGGCTTCCAGGCCCCGTATTTCGGCCCCAGCCAGGCGCCCAGGTAGGCGAACTTGGGCGCGTCCGGCAGATAGCCCACCTGGTTCACCTTGAAAAGCCTGCTCGGCTTGTTTTCATCATATCCAGCCATTGGCTTGTCGCTGAGGCGAAAGCAGGTATGAATCACGCGTGGCTGCAGTTTTTTGGCCAGCGGGTCCTTCAGGCCATTTGGCACGGGCCAGTATCCTTCCTCCCTGGACATCGCCTTTCCCTCGCCATCGTCATCCGTCTGCTTCACGCTGGTATAAGGGTCGAGGAAAAAGGTCAATGCCGCCAACAGTATGAGCCCATTCATCATTTACATACGCTTGTGTTGGAAGAAACTACATCAGCACACCCGTCTGAAGCCCCCTTGCGGGGAGAGCGTCGGAGAAGTGTCATTTTCCCGGGCCGAGACGGCCTGGGCTACTTTTTCCGAACGGAATATTTCCCGTTCTCCCAATGGAACAGGATGCTTCCGTCGGGCGTGGGGAGCGTGCAGTCCAGGAAATGCAGGCCAGCGCAATGCGGCTCCACCGTGAAGGTGGCGTAGCCAGGGGAAGTGGGTCGAATCCCGCACACATGGCGCGGAATGAGATTGGCCGGCGCGGCTCCCCAGGCATGGTTCCAGTCCTGGTTGGGCTTGAACGAATTGTCCCACGCCTCCATCGTGATGGTGGCTCCCTTCTCAATCATATTGTACCAGGAGCGGATTCCGCGGGAAGTCAGCAGGTCAAAGGCGTACTGGTCAAGCCCCGCCTTGTAGCAGGCTGGAATCAGGAACTGGCTGCCATACACGCTGCACGCCATCCCCTTGCTCTGCAAAATCGCCCCCAGAGCGGGAATTTCGCTCTGCTCGGCGACTCCGCTCTCAACCGCCATCATCGCGGTGTGCAAAGAGGCATGGCGGGAATCCACGCTGTCAACATACCTCCCATCGACGCGGAACACCCGCCGAAGGACTGCGCGCAGATTCAGGGCGCGGTTCAGGTACTCCACCTGCCCCGTCAGTTCATGCATCACGCACAGGGCCATGTACAGGAAGCAGTTGGGGACAAAGTTGATGGGGCCGAACTCGTAATCGTCCCGTTCCCCTTGCGGCCAGTCCACGATGTCCCGCAGTCCCCTGGGGACGCTCGGGTCGTGCAGCAGGCCATCCCTGTCCGTGTAGTCAGGGAGAAGTTTGGCGGGCAACTGCGGCAGCCATCCCGCAACCGCCTCCCTGTCCCCCGTGTAAAGCAGATAGTCGCGCACCAGAAGAGGCATCTGGAGAAACCATTCGGTCGGCCACGTCGGATGGAGGAACAGGTGGTCTATCGTGTCGCGGGCAATGCCGGCGTTGCGGGTGCAGCAGAACCAGCCAAGCTGGTTGATGAGGGCGTCGGCCTCGTAGGGCAGGCGCTCTCTGTCGCCATCGACGAATTTGCCGAACGCGCTGGTGGCCTTCATCGTGTATTTGGAGAGTTCCCACACCTGGTTGAGCACCTCGTTGTCCGAGACAAAACTGGCCGCGTCGTCATCAAAGTCATAGGTGAGCAGATGACGGGTCAGAGTCGCCTTGCCGACGTAGCCCTCCAACTCCACGTAGCGGAACGGCGCAATCTCCCCGCCAGGCGGTGGCGGGCACTGGGCGGGAATCGGCCAGGGACTGACGTGCTTCGGCAACTCCACCTGATAGGTGCGGAGACCGCCTTGCAGGGTCAATGGAACACACGAGTAGTAGAGCGAGCCGAAGGGGTGGCGGTCAACCGCGCCGTCGCGGAGATTCTCCCCGAAATGGCATTGCACGGCCAGCCCGTCCTCCCCCTCCAGCGTCACTTCCAGCCGCCCATAGCCATCCTTGCCGAAATCCGCGACGGCAGTCTTGCCGTCACAGTTCAGTTCACGCGTTTCAAGTGTTTCCATCTGATGCGGTTGTTTGTTTTTTGTAACTGTTCAGACCCCGCCTGTTTTGACATACCAGGAACCCGATTTGCCCCAAGGGCATGACATGCCAGCCGCGAGACCCCAACCTGCCCGCGAGGCCTTCAGGCCTCGCGGATGGAAGAAGCCAGCAGATTTGCCCCAAGGGCATGACATGCCCGCCGCGATCCTCCAACCAGCCCGCGAGGCCTTCAGGCCTCGCGGATTGAAGTAGCCTGGGGGGCTGAATAGGCACATTGTTTCAGAGGGCACGGTGATACGCCTGGAGCGACTTGACCCCGCCATCGCCCTGGTGGAAGGCTGCAATGCCATCCGCCGCCGCACGGGCTGCGGCAACCGTCGTGATGTAGGGCACGCCATGGCGTATGGAGGTCTTGCGGATGTAGGAGTCGTCTATCTGGCTCGCCTTGCCAATCGGCGTGTTGATGACCAGGTTGACCTCGCTGTTCATGATGGCGTCCGTGATGTTGGGCCGCCCCTCGTTGATTTTGTTGACCCGCACGGCAGGAACACCATGCTCGTTCAGGAAACGGCAGGTGCCCTCGGTGGCGAGAACGTTGAAGCCCAACGCCGCAAACTTCTGGGCGGGCTCCAGAATGCCCTCGCGGTCATTGGGGTTGACGGTAATCAGCACGGTTCCGCCGGAGGGCAGCGGCGGCTTGGCAGCCTCCTCCGCCTTGTAGAACGCCAGTCCAAAGGTATCGGCCAGTCCGAGCACCTCGCCCGTGGAACGCATCTCAGGCCCCAGCACAGGATCGACTTCAGGAAGCATCGGGAAGGGGAACACCGCCTCCTTCACGCCAAAATGGGGGATGGGACGATGCACCAGCTTCATCTCGGCGATGGTCTTGCCCAGCATAATCTCCGTGGCGATGCGCGCCATGGAGAGTCCGCAGACCTTGGAGACCAGCGGAACCGTCCGCGACGCCCGCGGATTGGCCTCGATGACATACACCGTGTCCTGGTAGATGGCGTACTGCATGTTCATCAGGCCGACCACGTGCATCTGCTCCGCAATGCGCGCCGTGTATTCGCGGATGGTCTGGCGGTGCCTCTCGGGGATGGAGATGGGGGGGATGACGCAGGCGGAGTCCCCGGAGTGGATTCCGCAGAGTTCGATGTGCTCCATGATGGCGGGGACAAAGGCGTCCGTCCCGTCCGCAATGGCGTCCGCCTCCGTCTCGGTGGCGTCTTCGAGGAATTTGTCGATGAGGATGGGACGTTCGGGGCTGATTTCCTCAGCGGCGGCGACATATTCGCGGAGCATCGGCTCGTCCCGCACCACCTCCATGCCGCGCCCGCCCAGAACGAAGGAGGGGCGCACCATCAGGGGATAGCCGATGTCGTGGGCGATGGCGATGGCCTCGTTGATTGTGGAGGCCATGCCCGACTTCGCCATGGGAATGCCCAAGGCCTCCATGCGCTTGCGGAAGAGGTCGCGGTCTTCCGCCTCGTCAATGGTGGCGGGCGTCGTGCCGAGAATCTTGACTCCGTTGCGGGCCAGCTGGTCAGCCAGGTTGAGCGGGGTCTGCCCGCCGAACTGCACGATGACCCCCTGGGGCTTCTCCTTCTCGTAGATGCTCAGCACATCCTCCAGCGTCAGCGGCTCGAAATAGAGTTTGTCGGAGGTGTCGTAGTCCGTCGAGACGGTTTCGGGGTTGCAGTTGACCATGATGGTCTCATACCCCAGGTCGCGCAGCGCAAAGGCCGCGTGGACACAGCAGTAGTCGAACTCAATGCCCTGGCCAATGCGGTTCGGGCCGCCGCCCAGCACCATCACTTTCTTCGTGTTGGCGCTGGCCCGGGTCTTGTCGGGGGCGTTGTAGGTCGAGTAGTAGTAGCATGCGTCCTTCACGCCCGACACGGGCACCGAGTCCCACGCCTCGGTGACTCCCAGCGCCAGGCGCTGCTTGCGGATGACCGCCTCAGGCGTCTTCAGCAGACGCGAAAGGTAGAGGTCGGAGAAGCCGTCCTTCTTGGCCTGGATGAGCAACTCGTCGGGCAGCACCTGGTCATGGTACTGGAGGATTTTCTCCTCAAGTTCGACCAGTTCCTTCATCTGCTGGAGGAACCAGGGCTTGATGTAGGTCAGTCTGTAGAGTTCATCGAGGTCGGCGCCCTTGCGGATGGCCTCGTAGAGTTCGAACTGACGCCAGCTGCTCGGCTCGCGCAGCCGCTCCATGAGTTCCGCCAGGGAGAGGCTGTGGAAATTCTTGGCGAAGCCCAGTCCAGGCAACCCCTTCTCCAAAGAGCGGATGGCCTTCATGAAGGCCTCCTTGTAGGTCTTGCCGATGCTCATCACTTCGCCGACGGCGCGCATCTGTGTGCCCAGCTTGTCCTGCACGCCGCGGAATTTCTCGAAGGCCCAGCGGGGGAATTTGACCACCACATAGTCGCCGCTGGGAGTGTATTTGTCGAGCGAGCCATCCCGCCAGTAGGGCAATTCGTCCAGCGTGACTCCCGCCGCCAGCAGGGCGGAGACGTAGGCAATGGGGAAGCCCGTGGCCTTGGAGGCCAGAGCCGAGGAACGCGAGGTGCGCGGATTGATCTCGATGACCACGACCTCCCCCGTCTTGGGATTGTGCGCGAACTGCACGTTGGTGCCGCCGATGACCCCAATGCCCTCCACAATGTCATACGACCATTTCTGCATGCGCCGCTGGAGTTCCTCGGAGATGGTCAGCATCGGGGCTGTGCAGAAGGAGTCGCCCGTATGCACGCCCACGGCGTCCACGTTCTCGATGAAGCAGACGGTTATCATCTGCCCCTTGGAGTCGCGCACAACCTCCAGTTCCAGTTCCTCCCAGCCCAGCAGGGACCTCTCAATGAGCACCTGGTGGACGATGGAGGCCTGCAGCCCGCGCTCGGCGATGAGCCGCAGCTCTTCGACGTTATAGCAGAATCCGCCGCCAGTGCCGCCCATCGTGTAGGCGGGGCGGACCACGACGGGGAAGCCTATCTCGGAGGCGACCTTGAGCGCGTCCTCCACGGAATTGACGGTGCGGCTGGGAGCCATGGCGATGCCGAGTCGGTTCATGGTCTCCTTGAAGGCGTCGCGGTCTTCGCCGCGCTTGATGGCATCCAACTGCACGCCGATGACCTTCACGCCGTACTTGTCCAGAATGCCGGCCTCACCCAGCTCGGAGGCCAGGTTCAACGCGCTCTGACCGCCCAGATTGGGGAGCAAGGCGTCGGGACGTTCCTTCTCGATGATTTCCGTCATGCGCTTGAGGTTCAGCGGCTCGATATAGGTCGTGTCGGCAATCCCAGGGTCGGTCATAATGGTGGCGGGATTGGAGTTGACCAGCACAATCTCATAGCCGAGACTACGCAGCGCCTTGCACGCCTGGGTGCCAGAGTAGTCAAATTCACAGGCCTGCCCGATGATGATGGGGCCAGAGCCAATTATCATTACCTTCTTGATGTCGTCCCGTTTCGGCATAGAGCGTGGTCTCCTGCAAAGATTTCCTGTCAATCACCTTTGAAAAAAGACACGGCGAATACCGCATCTTTCAGGAATCGTTAATGTAATGTTTTTTTCAGGATTTTCAAGGAACTCCCCCCAGCTTGAACGTCCCCAAAGTCGAAAATTCACCACAGAACTGTTATCACTACTCCTCCAACAGATAGAGGTGGGTGGCCAGGGGGAGGAACACATCCTGGAAACGGCCTTTGTCCAGGGAGAGGATACGCTCCTCATACAGCACGCGGATGGTGGGCCGGAATTTGCCCTTGACCTGAATGCGGGCGGTCCGGGGTTCCAGGGAGGAGTTCTGGACGATGGCGTAAACACGTCCGCCATGGCGCACCACCCGCGACTCCAGCGGCGCCTCGTGTCTCAGCACCCCTTCCAAAGACGGCTCGACCCAGGCGAAGGCGAGAGCGGCGGTCTGGCGATAGGTCTCGCTCAGCGGCTCAAAAAGCCTGGGGAAGGCACGCAGGAAATCCTTGGGGCCGCAGTTATACAATCCGACACCCTGCAAGCCGTGGCGCAGCGTCGCCCAATGGGCATATTTCGCCTGTGGGACAGACGGGGTAAAGTCCTTCTCCTGCGCCACGGAGGAATCATAGTCAAACCCCTGATTCAACTGCCAGATGGGCTTGCCGTTGGCACATGACTTCGCCAGTTTGTAGAAGCGGTTGACTGAAAGCACGTTGGCGCGTGGATAGATGTCAATCATCAGATAATCGCCCAGCGGAGCCATCTCACTGTAGCGGTTTCGTCCCGTGCAGCAGACGCCGGCGACTCCCGAGTCCAGTCCATGGCCACGGTAGGCCTGCAACTGCTCCTCGATTTCCTCGTTGGGGATATAGGCGTCCGGCTCATCCATCCATGCCCCCAGACGCGCGGGATGCCTGCCGTTGGGGCCAGCCATATAGCGTTGGATGTCCTTCAGGGGCGTGGAGCCCTTTTCGGTGTAGAAGCCACGATAGACACACCCCGAGTCCAGGGATTTGAGACTGCGCGCCAATAGGTATTCCAGACTGCCTGACGATGCGAAAGTGTTGGGCAGAACGGTGTTGAACCCCCATTCAGGCTTGGGAGCCTTGGTCGGCGGATAAAGAATCAGGGGCAGGAATGGACGCCCATTGAAATGCAGGATGCCGGTGGAGTCGAAGGCGAGCCGCTTTTCGGCAGGGACATTGGCGAAAAAGCACCACTCGTACTCGGAGTAGTTGCCCGCCACATCAAACAGGCACGCCTTGACATCGTATTTCCCCTGAAGCGGAGTCTTCACCTGAATGCCGGCGCGATTATCATCCAGCAAAGCCAAGGGACTGACATTGCCATTCACCACAAGACGGCTCCTGTACAAATCCAGTCGGGAGTTTGGTTCAAGCAGCCGAAGGGAAATGGTCAAGGGATTGTTCGCCGAGGAGTCCGTCGGCGGCTCAAACAGATAGGCGAAAAGGGGCGAGGTTTCGGCGGCGCGGCGCACGCCGAAATGCGTCCATTCGCCAGCGTTTCCGCCCTTGGCGGCGGCACGAATCTGCCAGACGCCTGGCGTGAGCGGGCAATCCAGCGTTAGATGCGGCTCCGTCACCCTCCTGACCAGACGGCGGCCACTCTCGGACAACAGTTCGAAGCGATAGCCCTTCGCGCCTTTGACTTCGAGGCAGTCGGCGACGAAGCCCGTGCTTTCCACCAATGAACCCGCTTCAGGGAGGATGATGGCGGGGCGTTTGTCGGCCAGACGAGTGATGGTCAGCATCCCCTTCTCCTGCAAGGTGACAAAGGCGTTGTCCGACGGCACGTGGAGTTCGCTGGATGTTCCGCCCGCATCCACGCGATAAAGCCCGCCCCGTTCCAAGGCAATGGTTCGGGCGGAATTGTCCTCCTCAACGACCAGTCGGTAGGGCAACGGACTGAAGGTCTCCAGCTTGCCTTGAAAGGCCAAGGCGCTATCCTTGTCGAAGAACCAGGTGAGGGGCGGATACTTGCGGGGCGCAAAGGTGATGACGTAGAATTCATCCGCGCTCAGCTCATAAAGCGCATCGGAACGGGAACGGTCAATTTTGAAGAGATGCGAACGGATGTTCTCACCCTTCGGAGGAATCTCGCCAGTGAAGCCATTGCAGAAGACCTTGCCGTCCGTGCGCAGAACCATGTTCTTGATTCTGGAATAGTGAAGATAGTTGCTGGAGATTTCCACAGTGGAGGGTTCGCCCGCGCGAGTCGCAGGCAACCAGAACCAGGCGTGTATTGGCTCCACATGCCCCGTGCGGAAACTGCCGTTCTGAATTCCCCAATGCACATTCACGGCACGGGTATGGTCAAAATGCAGAGACGCATCGCAGGACATCGGGAAGGAAATCTCGTGGATGCCCGTCTCACGGGGAGTGAACTGAACCAGGATTTCCTGTCTCGGGCCCTGAACCCAACTCACCGTGGGGTCGCCGTCATCAAGCACCGCGCCGTCGCAGACGGGATGCCCCGTGGGGGAGACCACCGTCCACGCCAGGGAATCGGCTCCAGGACGTCCGTTGCGGTCGGACTTGTCAAAGGTGAATTCGACAGGTTTTCCGACCTCCTTGGGCAGCAGGAACACCCGCAGCCCCAGATTGTTCAACTGGCTTGGAGCAAGATAGTCGGCCAACGTATCCAGGCAGACCAGAAGCGTCAGGAGACAGACGATTCGCGCAAAAGATTTCATTATTCACCTCAAGGTTGCTTGTTATAGACAAGATAGGGGCTGGTGCTGGTGGCGGCAGTGCGGATTTTGGCGGTCATCCCGACATCAAGTTGGGTGACATGCCCTGCCACCCAGAGCATATTGGTTCCGCTGGAGTGCCTGATATTGACGTCGCCAGACACCACGATGAAGCAGGAGGCGTCCTGCCCACCCTCGTCCGTCTTGGAATGCTTCGAATCGGTGAAGAAGACTTTGATGTCGGGACGAAGCACCTGGCTGATTTTGATGTTGGAGTCGGACAGGCGGTAGTTCATGCCGTAGGATGGGTTGTTGGCGCCATTGGCGTCCACCTTGGCGACCAGGTGGTTGTAGTTGAAGTAGATGTCGTCAGGACAGCGAAGTTGGTTGTTCAGCACACTGACGCCCTTGCTCAATTCGATGACGGGAAGATATGGCTGGAGCAGATGGTACCAGCGGATGTATTTTCTGGCGTACTTGTTGCCACCCAACGGCACGGCGGTGCTGTTATCGTCAAGGTCAGCCATGTTGCGGCGCACGAAGAAGTCCTCGTTGTCATCCATGTACATGGCATTGGCCAGCCCCAGTTGGCGCAAATTGTTGACGCAGGAGACCCGTCGCGCCTTGCCGCGCGCCTTCGACAGCGCGGGCAGCAGCATGGCGGCGAGTATGGCGATTATGGCTATGACGACCAGCAATTCGATTAAGGTAAAGGATTGAACTCTTCTCAACATTGTTGTCTCTCCGGAAAAGAAGAAAATGACAATTGGCAAATTGTTTTTTTCAGGATATAATATACCACAAAGAAGAAGCCGACAAAAGAACAATCTGACAATAAAGAAGGATAAAATGACATTTTTTTCGCGGTTGCAATCCAAACAGCATCATCAATCCCATGGCAAATACCTCCGCAACTTCCTTTACCTGACGAACTTTCACCTGACCTGCTGGCGGACGGTTCATACCTGCCCCGCAGACACGCCAGGAGAGCATAATCATGCGGACTTCTACGAACTGGTCGTGGTGACTGGAGGTTCCGCCAGGCATCGCCTGCAGAACCAGTACCAAAGGATATCCCCTGGTTCCGTGCTGCTCATCAAGCCAGGTCTGTTCCACGAATACACGGAATACCGCAATCTGGAGATTTACAATCTGCTGTTCGGGGAGGAGTTCCTGCGCTATTTCCTGCCGGATTTAACGCAGCTGGAGGGCTTCCAACTCATCTTCAACACGCTTCCGAAGGGCAAAGTCCTTCGCAACGAAGAGGAGGGGCTGCGCATCCAGGAGGACCATTTCACGGAAATCACCAAGGTGCTTGAGAGCATGGATGAACTGAAGTCATCGCAGGAGCCAGGCACGCAGACCATGCTGCTGAGCGAGTTCATTCGCGTGTTCCTGTTGCTGGCCAAATACTGCCAGTGGACGGGGCTGCCTCGGCGCGGCCAGCATCTTCCGCAGTTGACAGGACTGCTGGCGACTCTCGACAGGGAGTTGTCTGCGGAATGGTCTCTGGAGAAGATGGCGCGCCGCGTGGCGATGTCGGTGTCTTCCTTCCGCCAGGAGTTCCATCGGCTCACGGGACAATCCCCCTTGGCGTATCTCCAGCGGCGCCGTCTGGACCTGGGCAAGGAGATGCTGGCCACCCACCCTACCCTCTCCCTTCAGGAAATCGCCAGCCGCTGCGGTTTCCATGACATGAACTACTTCTCCCGCCAATTCCTCAAGTACCATGGCATTCGCCCCACAGCCTACCGCAAGGGACAAGGGTAGGGAGCAATCCCCCAGCCACTGGCACTGGCCAAACGCCGTATTTGCCGCGCGGAGCACGGCCTGCCAAACCAGGCCCTGAAACCAGGCGCGGGCGGAGGGTCTGGCAGACCGCGCTCGCGGTCATCGCCGTTGGAGAGCGAATCATTGGAAAACAGGGCAGGCAAATGCTCCTTCATTGGATTTTCCGCGATTCAGGCACTATATTTTACCACGCAAAACGCACAGGAGTTCGTCGTCCAACCCATACAGAAGATCCATGCAAATTGATTTTCGCATTGACTGGGGATACCAGTACCTCTACTCCCGCCGCCATTACCATCCCATCTACGTCTGGGACGGCGAACTGACCTGCCAGAACGGCCAAATCCAGAAGTGCCGTCAACTGGACTATCCAGTCATCTGGTACGGACCGGGACATTGCGCCAAGGAGACGCCCCTGCCTGAACCGCGCTGGCAAAGCAGGACCCGCCGCGGCCTCGCGGGCCTCCGCGTCATCGCCGACGTGGAGGACAACGCCGTGTTCAACCTGCAAACAGCCTCCTGCTCGCTCTCCTTCACAGTCGCGGAACTGCTGGAGAATGGACGCCTGGTGTACCCCGTCGGCCCCAAATACCTCGGCTGCAACGTCATCGTGACCAGGACAGGCCACTTCTGGTTCCGCCAGAAGCCGCATCCAGGCGAGGTCGTCTGGGAGGCGGACGACCTGGGCCTGCCCTGCCATGACTGGGCGCGGATGCGCACCGCCTGGCTGGGACCTGGCGAAACCCTGGAATGGGACGTGGAGCTGCCCGCGAACAAGGGTGTCTGGGTGGAGCGCCTGCTCCACATCATCGCCATGGCCGCGCCCGAATACACGCCTGGCGCCGAAAAGCAAGTCCACGCCCACTGTCCCCTCACTTTACGCTGTGACGGAGAACAGGTCGCCCAAGTCACCTGGTTCTTCCGCAACCACGACCATTTCATGCAGCTGCTGGAGGACGTCTGGCTGCGTTTCCAGGCCACCTCCGGAAAGCACCGCCTGGCTCTGACCAACGGCCATCCCCAATTCTGGCTGCTGCTGAACCGCCTGACCTTGCGCTCCTGCGCCTACCGCCACCGCCAATTGAGCCTGCCCCGCTGGTGCCTGGCGGGACAAAAGCAGACAGGGCGGGTGTTCGCGGCCTATCCCGACACCACGCTCATCGTCTGGCCAGGAGGAAACCGCGAGATGAACATCGAGCCAGGCTGGAACGAATTCGAGTTCTCGCTGGAAACGCCAGAACAGGCCGCGCACATCTACAGCGAGGAGGACTCAGGTGACGTCGCGGTCTATGCCCTGCCAGAGGAGGCCATTCCCGTGAAGGTGGGGTTTGACATGACCGTCGTCCCCCACGACAACAGCGGATTCATGGACTGGCTGCTGGACTACACGTGGCGCACGCAACTGGGCAACATGGTGGTCTTCCGCTCCTTCCTCTATGAACCGCCCTTTGCCTTCGGCCACCGTGATGTGCCTGACAACCTGCTGGAACGATGGGCGGACTTCTGCCGCCGTCACGGCATCTGGGTGGAGGCCGCCACCGATTACCAGAGCGGCGCGCTGGTCAAGGCGGCGGGAGAGTCGCTGCACGCCGTCGGGCGTCACGAATACCCCGGAGCCGTCTATGCCTTCGACCCGAAGGAGCCCCACGCCTCCCATGACATGAGGGAGGCGATGGAGCACTACCTGACCTGGCTACGCAAATCCATTGATGAGGCTCGTCAGGTCGCGCCTGGCAAAACCGCCTTCGGGGATGCCAGCGGCGGTCACCGCTACTGCTATCTGGCGGGAGTCGATTACGAGCGCACCGAAACCATGGTTCCCCACACCCAGCACCTGTGCAGCCAGGCGCGCCCCGCCGCCGAATCGCTGGGGCACGGCGAATGGGGCGTCCACATCGCCATCCAGCACGCCGTCCAGCCCTATTTCGAGAATCACCTCAACCTCTATTTCCTCTCCCTGTACCAGCCGTGGATGATGGGGGCGAATTTCCTGTACGAGGAGGACAGCCTGTTCCTGCTCTTCAAGGAGGAACGCCAGTGCTGGGACGACTTTGCGACCAAGGGCAAGCGCGATATGACCCGCGACTTCTTCCGCTTCGCCAAAACCCATCCGCGAAAAGGACGCAATGTCCGCCGCATCGCTTTCCTGGAGGGACGCTACGCCGCCCCATTCAACGGCTTCATCTGCGACGTGGAGCAGACCCCCGACTATTCGGTCTGGGGGCTGTTCGGCAACAACTCGCCCGCCTGGGGCCATCGCCAGCCAGAGAAGTGCCGTCAACTGCTGGATGTGCTGATGCCAGGAGCCAGCACACTCCCCCTTCGCCAGCAGTACGACAAACGCCGTTTCTTCTTCTCGGGAACGCCTTACGGCGACTTTGACGAGGTGCCCGTCGAGGCCTCCGCGCAGTATCTCTCCCATTACCAATTGCTGCTGAATCTGGGCTGGAACACCATGATTCAGGAGGATCACGACAAACTGCTGGACTATGTGAAGGGCGGCGGCACGCTGTTCACGGGGCTGCCTCAGTTCAGCACCCACGTCCGCCGTGAGTTTCTGCTGGACATGGAGGATTTGGCGCTGTGGAACAACGGCGACCTGACGGAACTCTGCGGGGTAAAAGTCAAGAGGCCTGGCGTCCTGTACAGCGGACAATGGAACTGCCCCGACCGCGAGTTGATGCCAGAGCCCTCCCTCTCCGCAGCCCCCAGCCACTCCCGTGACGAGGACGGGCCGTGCCGTCTCGCCGACCTGGAACTGGCGGGCGCCAAGGTCGTCGCCTGGGACGCCATGACGGGAGCCCCGCTTCTCGTCTGCCACGAGGTTGGCAAAGGCAGGGTCTATCTGCTGACCGCCTGGGCATACCCAGGACACGAGGAACTGCAAGCCCTCTCCGCATCCTGGCTTACCTTCCTAGCCGTACA
>JAFRLP010000376.1 GCA_017431185.1 Victivallales bacterium
AAACCTTTGACGCCGACCCAGACGCCTTCAAGCCTACTGCCTGGACGACGTGCGCGAGACCGACGCGCTCTCCCGCATTCTCTCCCCCAGTTTCTTCTACCAGGCCAGCCTGGTGCCGCTCTCCTACCAGAACTGCGTCATCCGCAGCACCGCCACCCGCATTGACGCCATGCTCTGCGCCGAATACATGACGCGCAACGCGGCCCTGCCCGTGCCCCAGGACGCCGTGCAGTTCGCGGGCGCCTTGACCGCCGGCGAAAAGCAGGGAGTCTTCCAGAATGTCTGGCATGTCGATGTGCGCAGTCTGTATCCATCCATCATCATCTCGCGCCAACTCACCCCGGCCTCCGACCATCAAGGCGTCTTCCTCCGGCTCCTGACGGGACTGCGCGAATTCCGGCTGGCCGCCAAGGACGCCCGCAAAACCGCCCCGCCCGAACAGCGCGACCACTACGACGCCCTGCAATCCACCTTCAAAATCCTCATCAACTCCTTCTACGGCTACTGCGGTTTCGCCCAGGGCACCTTCAACGACTACCGACTGGCCGCGCTCATCACCTCCACAGGCAGGGATATTCTGGACGGCATGAGCAACTTCCTCGAATCCATCGGGGCCATGGTCATCGAAATGGACACGGACGGAATCTACTTCACTCCACCGCCAGGCGAGTCCAGCGTGGAGCAGATGCAGAACCGCATCCAGCAGACCCTCCCGCCAGGCATTGAGATTGAGATTGACGACACATACCAGGCGATGCTCGGCTACAAGAGCAAGAACTACGCCCTGCTCCACCATGACGGCAGAATCACCATGTCGGGGGCCGCTCTGCGCTCACGCGGCCTGGAGCCCTTCCAGCGCCACTACATCGCTGACCACGTAAGCCTGCTCCTCCAAGGCCATGCCGACCAGATTCCCGCGCTCTACCAGAAATACGTCGAGGACATCGAGAACCATCGGCTGCCCCTGTCGGACTTCGCCAAGAAGGAGTACCTCTCCACCGACCCCAAGGCGTATATGCAGAAGGTCATCGAGGGCAAGGCCAAGCGGTCCGCGTCCTACGAACTGGCCGTCCGCGCAGGCGGCAATCGCTTCCAGCTGGGGGATGCCGTGACCTACTACGTCACGGGCGACAAGAAGAGCGTCTCCGTCACCGACAACGCCAAACTGCTGGAGAACGCCACGCCTGGAGAACGGGACGAGAACCTCCCCTTCTACCTCAACAAACTCAAGCAGCTCTACACCAAGTTCAGTGACGGGAAACTCTGATGGCGCACCTTCCTGAGACAGAACGCCGAGGCCCCAGGCACGGCGGGGAGCCATGCGCATGACCCAGCCTCCCCCCAGAAGAAAGCCGTCGGACACCACCACCTTCCTTCCGATGTCCCGTGAGGAGATGGTGCGCCGAGGCTGGCGGGAATATGACATCCTCCTCGTCAGCGGGGACGCCTATATCGACCACCCCTCTTTTGGTGTGCCCCTGTTGGGACGGGTGCTGGAGTCAGCCGGCTTCCGCGTGGCCATCGTCGCCCAGCCCCGCTGGGACACGCTGGAGGATGTGGCGCGGCTTGGACGCCCCAGGCTGTTCTGCGGCATCGGCTCCGGCTGCCTCGACTCGATGCTCTCCCATTACACCGCCTTCCGCAAAAAACGCCATGACGACGCATTCACCCCTGGCGGGCAGGCGGGGGCGCGCCCCAACCGCGCGACCAACGTCTATGCCAATCTGGTGCGCGCGGCATTTCCGGGGCTGTTCCTGGCCATCGGCGGCATTGAGGCGTCATTGCGGCGCGCCGCACACTACGACTTCTGGAGCAGTTCCCTCCGCCGGTCCATCCTGCTGGACAGCAAGGCGGACCTGCTCATCTACGGAATGGGCGAGCGTCCCATCGTGGAGTTGGCACAGAGGCTTCAGCGCGGCGAGACCGCCACCGGAATACCTGGCACCGCATGGCTGGACACCACCCCAGGCGAGGCTACCCTCCTTCCATCATACGAGGAGATTCTTCAGGACAAAGGGAGGCTGCTCACGGCAACCCTAGCCATCGAGCAGCAGGTACACCAGGGCAAACCGCTCCTGGCCCAGGCGCACGGCAACCGCTATGTGATGATGGCTCCGCCCCCTCCCGTGATGACCACCGCCGAAATGGACGCCATCTACGACCTGCCATTCACCCGGCGCCAGCACCCTTCTTACCATCAGTCCATTCCCGCGCTGGAGACCGTGCGCTGGAGCATCACCTGCGTGCGCGGCTGCGGCGGTGGATGCGCCTTCTGCTCCATCGCCATGCACGAGGGGCGCCACCTGACCTCCCGCAGCGTCGCCAGCCTGGAGCGCGAGGTGCGCAGACTCTCCGCCATGCCAGGCTGGCGCGGCGCCATCTCGGACGTCGGCGGCCCCACCGCCAACCTCTGGGGAGCAGCCTGCGCCCTTCCCCCAGGCGTCTGCCGCCGAACCAGTTGCCTCTACCCCGCGCCATGCCCCAATCTCCGACTCAATCAAATGGGGTACATCGCCATGCTTCGCCGTCTGAAAAGCCTGCCGACGGTGCGCAACGTGGGCATTGCCAGCGGCATCCGCTACGACGCGGCCATGCTTGAACCCGCCTTCATCGACGCCTTGGCCGCCGAATTCGTCAGCGGGCATCTCAAGATAGCCCCCGAACACATCAATGACCGCGTTCTCGCCGAGATGCGCAAGCCCCCCTTTGCCGTCTTCGAGCAGTTCTGCCGCCAATTTGAACGTTGCAGCCGTGCCCATGGCAAGGAGCAATATACGGTGCCTTACATCATCAGCGCCCTGCCTGGCTGCACTCTGCGCGACATGCGCGACATCGCGGCATGGTTCCGCCGTCATGGCTGGAATCCGCAGCAGGTCCAGTGCTTCATTCCCACGCCAGGCACCGTCGCCACCGCCATGTTCTACGGTGAAGTGGATTCGCATGGACGCCATCAATACGTTCCCACCTCCGACCACGACCGCGAAGAACAGCACTACCAGCTTTTCCAGGGACGACGGAACCTCTATGACGACCCGTTGCTTCCCCGTCAGAATTCCTCCCACCGCAAATACCCCCCAAAACGCCACCCATGAACATCGAAATCCAATCCCTGGTCAAGCAATTCGGCGATTTCCGCGCCCTTGACAATGTGAGCCTGAACATCGCCGACGGCGAACTCTTCTTCCTGCTCGGCCCGTCAGGATGCGGCAAAACCACCCTGCTCCGGTGCATCGGCGGATTTGAACTGCCCACCTCGGGGAAAATCCTCATGGACGGCACGGACGTCGCAAACCGCCCGCCCAACCTCCGCAACACCGCAATGGTCTTCCAGGGCTATGCCCTCTGGCCCCATCTGACCGTGCGCAAGAACATCGCCTTCGGACTGGAAATGCAGAAAGTCAGGGGCGAAGAACTGAACCGCCGTGTCGAGGAGGCGATGCGCCGTGTGCAAATCGAGCAACTCGGCGACCGTCGCCCCAATGAACTTTCGGGTGGCCAGCAGCAGCGCGTCGCCCTGGCGCGCACACTGGTTGTCCAGCCAGGTTGCCTGCTGCTGGACGAACCGCTGGCCAATCTGGACGCCAAACTCCGCCGTGACATGCGCCGCGAAATCCGCGCGCTCTGCAAGGACACGGGACTCACCGCCATCTATGTCACCCATGACCGCCAGGAGGCGTTGAGCATGGCGGACCGCGTGGCAGTGCTCAAGGATGGACGCATTGTCCAAATCGCCCAGGCCAACGAGCTGTATCGCCGTCCCGTGAACGCCTTTGTGGCCAGTTTCATCGGGGAGACCAACTTTGTTCAGGGCACGCTGAAAACCGTCGCATCTGGGCACGTCGAGGTGGAGACGGCGGCGGGCCTCCTCCACGCCATCCAGGCGCCGAATGGCGTGTCCGCAGGGGCAAAGGTCACGCTCTCCATCCGCCCCGAGGCCATTTCCCTGCTGGAATCGGCGACTCCCAACCGCCTACAGGCCACTTTGTCCGACACGGCGTATCTAGGGGAACTGGCGAATCACGTCGCCCTCACCGCCAACGGCGACCTTCGCCTGACCTTCCTGGAGCTCAACCCCACTGGCGAGGCGCGTCCTGGCCAGCAGTTCCCGCTCTTCATCCGCCCCGAGGACGTGATTGTCCTCCCCTACGCCGAGAATCCCGAATGACCGCAAAACGCTGAAGAAACTGCTGTCAATGCCACCTTACCAGAAGGTGCGCCGCATCATCGGCCAGCAGACCACCCTGACTAAAGCGGAAAAAATCCCGGGCGGTCGGAGCAACCGTCCGGGATCGTCTCGGAAATCTGATGGAAAATCAGACGTCCATCTTGGTTCCGCCCGCCTGGGCAGAGGCGTGGCAGAGTTCACAGAGACGAATGTTATGGAGCGCGTCACCGCCCGCGAGGGGCTTGCCGTCCAGCACGGATTGTGCATGGTGGCCGATGAGGCTCTGGTAGATGTTCCTGATGGAGTCGGGGGCGGGAGCCAGTTCCTGGAATGGCCCCTTGCCGTCATCCAGGAGCAGGTGCTGCGGATAAGGTTCGCCCGCGTGTCCCGAAAGCTGGAACATGGCGCCGTAGGCGCGCAGAACAGCCTGGTCACCGTAAATCTCATAGCCCAGGTTGCCCAGCGTGCCGACCAGTCCGCCACGCAGTTCGGAGAAGGCGGCGTTGACGGAAATCTGCGCGCCATTGGCCAGGAACGCCTTGATGTACGCGCCATCCTCGGCGGCGATGGTCATGGTCTTGGGATAATAGACGCATGCCAGACTGGTGACCTCAGAACCCAGGATGTGCTCGGCAACGTAGAAGCAGTGGCTCGCCACATCACCGATGGGGCCGCCCATCTCGGCAATGTTGCTGCACCGCCAGGTGGCAGCCTCGGCGGGGTCGTACCCATAGGCAAACTCCATGTGGAAACAGGCGTCGTTCACCTTGCCCAGCTTGCCGGAGGCAACCGTCTCGGCCGCCAGCCGATTCCAGGCGTTATAGACCATCATGTGGTCAACATAGAGGGAGAGCCCCTTGGCTTTAGCCAGGGCGACGAGCGCCTGGGCGTCCGCAGAATTGGTCGCCATCGGCTTTTCCACAATGACGTGCTTGCCGGCCTCCAGGGCCTTGGTGGCCATCGGCACATGGGTGCGGTTGTTGGTGGCTACATAGATGGCCTGGATGGCGGGGTCGGCGAGCATGGCGTCCGCCGCGGGATACCACTTGAGTCCCAGCGCCTCGGCGGCGGACTGGCGGGCGGGATTGACATCGGTGGCTGCGACCAGACGGGCGTTCGCCAAAGGGGCGAAACGGCTCTTGTCACAGGCAAAGCCTTCCTTGGCCACGCGGTTCTCGGCAATGCCGCCGAAACCGATGATGCCGTAATTCACAATGGACATGTTTTCTCCTTAATCGTTCAGGGTTTCAGTTCGGCGGCCAGCCGACGCCAGCCGCGGAGAAGCCGTTCAGCGGTGTCCGGCTCAAAGGGATTGCTGCGGGGATGGGTCTCGTAGCCGCCCCGATGGTAGTTCCAGGCGTTCGGAATGTACCCGCCTCCACCAGGACGACGCGGATTGGCAAAGGCATGGCTGGCCACCAGGCAGGTGTCCGCCGCGAAAATACCCTTGCGAAGGAACAGGCCAATCTCCACAAATGTCTCGCAGGGCAGCGAGGCGACCACCACGCCGCCCAGGCGGATTCCCGCGATGGTCATCGGCCAATGCTGGCCTTTGGCGGCGTGCTGCTGCATCGCCTTCAGCGCAAAGAACTTGAGGACGACGGGCGTGCGCCGCACCAAATCCTCGCTGGTGAAGTCAGGGGTCTTGCCGTCGCGCATCTCCAGTGGAATGTCCTTGAAGCGCGCCAGAACCTCCTGATTTTCGGCAAGTTCATCCGCAAAAAGCGAGCGGCCATAAACTGTGACCTGCCGACAGGCAAACCGCACCTCATCAACAGGCACTGGCTTGAGTGCGCCAGGAGTCTGAAGCACACGAATGATGCTCTCCGCATAGCCCTGGCCAATCCGCTGGCTCTCGGCATAGCAGGTCTGGTTGCGCCTGGTGCGCACGTCAAAATGGTTGATGTTGCCGGATGCGCCAATCAGAGGCATCATCATTCCCCCTTGGGGAAGTGTGGCCTCCACGGCACGGTGGCAGGCTCCCATCCAATCGGCGGACACGCCATTGCCGCCGATAGTGTCGCCGTGATTGGAGATGCTGGCCAGCACAACCTGCGGCTGTCCGTTCCTGCGGATGACCGCCAACGGAATCTCAGGGTCAACATCCCCTTCAGGGCGAACAATGCCAGGGTTCAATTTGCCAGGATTGGTGAGCACGCCCCCGTCCTTCATCCAGTAGCGGCGATTGAAGCAGAAACGAGAGTCGCCGGCCATGCCGCTGCACAGTTCGCCCTCGCGCATGTCATCAAGCGCCTTGCGCACGGTCTTCACGGCGATGGCCGCCACATCGGGGATGAACTGCGGGTCGCAGCCATTGCCCTCGACGGCGGGCAACGGAGCCGTATGCGTGTGGGTGGCCTCCAGAATGGTGCGCCCGACCAGAGCGTCCTGCGGCCCGAATGCCCGCCGCATCTCCTCTTTGAAGCACGCCACCAGCGGCGGAGACACCTCCAGCAGGTCAAACTGGACAATGGCCGACAACGGTGCGCCACGACGGCTCTGCAGCACCAGCGCCCGCACCTCCAGGTCATCGAGCACTTGTGTCCAATGCCGTTCGTTGAAATAGCCTGCCAGGGAGACGGGACGCGTCGGATTGATGCATGCGCGCGCCACGCCAAATCGAATGTGCTGCTCTTTTTTCATCGACGAAATCCCCCGACGCATGACACGTCGGGGAAACTCCATGACTTGCCCTGCAACTATCCAGTCCCCCAGCCTGTTTTGCCGTGCGTGGCCTCTAATTTGCCACAAGGGCATGACATGCCAGGCGTGAACCCCCAACCTGCCCGCGAGGCCTTCAGGCCGCGCGGATTGAAGTTGGCTGGGGGGCTGAATAGGTACCTTGCCTCTTACTTCATGTAGGCGGCGGCGACCTTCTTGAACGCCGCGACGTAGGCCTTCATCTGCTCCTCGCCATAGACGGGATGCACGAAGAAGCTCATGGTGCGGTCGGTCAGCCAGTTGGCGTGCTCACAATTGAACTTGGTGTAGTCGATGTTGCGGGCCTTTGGATCGTAGAACGGATAGTTGGCGGTGCCGAAGCCGCGCTTTTCGGCATAGGCGGCCTCCTTGTACATCTCGGGCCAGAGCACGCTATAGACGGGAACGCCTTCCGCGCCCATCGCATCGAGGAAGTTCTTCATCGTGATGCCCTTCTTGAATTTCTCGATGTTCAGCACGAAGGGGGCCCACCAGAAAGCGGACTGGCGCTCCTTGGTGTGGTAGGGTGCGGCGTACACCAGCGGGTGGTTCTTGAGTTCCTTGATGAGGTACTCGCCGTTGCGGATGCGCGCGGGCAGGTTCCAGGAGTCAAAGCGCTCCAGTTCGCACAGACCGACCATGCTCTGCATTTCGGTCATGCGGAAGTTGAAGCCGACGCGCCGGTGGATGTAAAGCTGTTTGCCTTCCATCTCCAGCAGGTTCATCTTGGCCTTCACGTCGTAGCCGTGGTCGCGGAAGGAGCGGAACTCCCAGGCCAAATCATCGTCGTTGGTGCAGACCATGCCGCCTTCGCCGCCAGTGGTGAAGTGCTTGCTCTGGCAGAAGGAGAAGCAGCCCACGTCACCGATGGTTCCAGCCTTCTTTCCTTTGTACACGCCGCCAAAGCACTGGGCGCAGTCTTCAATGACCTTCAGGTTGTGCTTCCTGGCAATCTTCAGGATGGGATCCATGTCGGCGACAATGCCGTACAGATGCACCACCACGATGGCCTTGGTGCGCTCGGTGATGAGCGGCTCAATCTTGCTGGGGTCAAGGCAGTGGTCATCGCCGCAGTCGCAGAACACGGGCTGAGCGCCAGCCTGGCAGGCGCAGAAACTCGACGCGATGAAGCTGTAGCTCGTGCAGATAACCTCGTCCCCAGGGCCGATGTTCAGCCCGCCCAGCGCGACGTGCAAGGCTGCGGTGCCGTTGCTCACGCTGACCGCGTTCTTGATGCCCAGCCACTTGGCCCAGGCCTTCTCAAACTGCATCCCGACTGGGCCAGTCCAGTAGTTGACTTTGCCGGACAGCAGAACCTTAGCCACTTTGTCAGCGGTGGACTTCTCAAAGGACGGCCAGCCAGGGAACGGTTTGGTGTTGACGGGCTTGCCGCCGTCAATGGCGAGTTTCTCTACGGGGGCAGCTTTCTTAGCGACCATGTTTTTCTCCTTGTTAAAACCAACGAAATGTGAGTTGCAGGTTGCCATTTTTGACAACCGATATAAATTAATGGTCAAAGTGTAATAAAGCAAAGCGGTCAGGTTGTGCAATTTGCCCAAATGATTGTGATTTCTTACGAAAATGATTTCTAAATCCCCCCATTCCATTGAGCCGGCCTCCCCAGGCAACCATTTCAAGGTTGTGACAAGCAGGCATCCTCAGCTGTCGCCCAGCCATCCCATCGAGGTGCTCTGGAACTACCATAGAGGACCGGAGAAACATTCCCATGGGGATGTGCATTACGTGCTTCAGTTCTCGGTCGTCCGCCACGGACACGTGGAGATATCCTACGAGAACTACCGCCGTCTCTGCGGGCCAGGCGACATCTGGTGGACCATCTGCTGGGAGCCGCACGCCTATCGGTGCCTGGACGCGCGCAATCTCATCATGACCGTCAACGTCAATCTGGATGATTTGGGGGAGATTGGCCTCATCGGCTCCAGCGTGAACTGGCTGGCTCCGTTCTCCGCCGCGCCAGAGCAGCGCTATTGTCCGCATAACGTGGCGGAGCGCCTTCATGTCCAGGAGTGGGCCGCCCACCTGACGCGCATCTATCGACGCAAACCGCTGAACTGGCTGCCGCACTGCTGGCTGGAATTCCATAGCCTGCTGCTGTATATCCTGCAAAGACAGGCGGAATTTCCCCTGCTGGAAGAGGAGTCCTCTGGCCTGAAGGCGCGTCTGGAGCGCCTGCGTCCCGCCCTGGAACTGGTGCGCACCAGCCTGGTCACCCCTGACTTGCAGACGGCTGCCGCAGCCTGCCATCTCTCCGTAAGCCGCTTCTCCGAACTGTTCCGACGCGCCCTTGGCAAGAGTTACGGACACTTCGCCCTCCGTGCCAGGCTTGACCACTGCGCCAGCGATTTGCGTGACGGCAACCTCCGCCTGAAGGAAATCGCCGCACGGCACGGCTTCTGCGATGCCGCCAGCCTATGCAACGCATTCCAACGTGTTTTCCATTGCACTCCCACCGAATTCCTCAAGGGAGTGGCGGAAAGATAGGGGGCGGCGCCAAAGACGCCGCCCCCATTTGGCCGCAACCCCATTGGTCTCTGCGGCGTGAAGGTGCAATCATCGTATTCAGATGTCCAGCCACCTTCAATCCGCGAGGCATGAAGGCCTCGCGGGCAGGTTGGGGACTCACGCCTGGCACGTCAGGCTCTGATGGCAAGTCTGGCTCTGGACATGGCAAAACAGGCGGGCGGGGGATAAAGTCGCCTATATTTTAGAATCAGAACGTGAACAAAATCTGTGTGCGGCTCCACAGGCTGCTTTTGCCGTTGCCGTAGAAATCGCCGGGCTTGAAGCGGCAGATTTCCCCCGCGATGGAGATGTGGTCGGTCAGTTTGTAATCCAGGAAGGCGGCCAACGTGGTGCCGATGCTGTGCCCTCCGCCCGTGCAGGAGCCCTTGTCCGCAGTGTCAGCCTGCACCAGCCCTGGCGCGAAGGTCAGCTTCAAATCCTTGCAGGGACGGATGACAAACTCGGCGCGCTCCACGTGGAGATTCGTCCAGTTGCCGTTGAACGTGACTGCCAGGGTTTCTTCGCGGAAGATGGGGTATTCGGCCATCAGGGGCACCCACCCCTCATTGCGGTTGGTGCTGTCCTTGTCTCCGCTCAGGTAGAGATACTGCAAGCCAATCTCTGGCTGGAGCAGTGTATCCTTGGGGGCCTTCCAGCGAATGCGATGGTCAGCCATCACGCCCTGGTTGGAGTCATGCGTGTCATTGTAGCCGAACTGACGCGCCAGTTCAAAACTGTAGCTGAACTGCTCGCTCAGGTTGCCGTACAAGCGGAAGCCCGCAGTATGCAGGCTCATGTTGTTGTTGAGGCGATGCGAGCGCACTGCACCCCAGTGCTTGTCCTCCACATCGTTGTACATATAGTAAAGTTCCAACGTGGCGAGGTCAGTGAACTTGTGCGAGCCGAAAAGACCTGCGGTGAAGATGTTGCCCAGGCGCAGACGGCGGTTCTGGTCATTGATGAACACGGAGCCGTCCTTCCAGGTGTCATAGAAGCTGAACAGCGCCAGATGGTCGGCGCCATCCTCGCTGTCGTAGCGCAATGTCACGCCATCATGGAAGATGGAGCGCGCCTGCACATACGGGCACCCTTCGGCAAACCACATTCCGCTGCCCAACACCAGGTCCTGCCGTCCGACAATGGCGGTGAACTCATCATGCTTCAACTTCAAGTACAGGCTGTCGATGATGGTCTCGTCGGGAAACCTCCAGGTCGCCGCGCCCGTGTTGTTCGGGTTGGCCGTGTAGTTGCTGGAGTAGTACTGGGAGCGGTTGGCCAAACGCAGGAACAGCGTCGTGCCCGCATCCGGAACCTCCAGACTGCCCCACACCCGCGTCCGCACACGCAGGTACTGCATCGCGGGGGCCGCCTTCGCATCAGGGTTGACCACCTGGGGGTCCATCGTCTCCCAGCGCATCCGCAAATCCCCCCCTATGTGAATGCGAGAGCCATTCGACAACTCAAAGTCCTGCGGAATCACAGCCTGAGGCTTCCCGGACGACTCCGCCGCCATACAGGTCACTCCCACACAACACACCGTGACAACTATCGCCACACTTCGCAACACGCCAATCAACATCGTCAACTCCTTGCTTTTGCTCAACTCAATCTCTTCTCTTCCATTTCCTTCTCTTGTTCATTTGTTTCGATTCAATATAACACGATTGCGGGATT
>JAFRLP010000377.1 GCA_017431185.1 Victivallales bacterium
GGGATTTTCGGTCCCGGGATAGCCCAGCACCATGGCCATTTCCACGTAACGCTGCGAAATCTGCGGCGCAAAATGTGTATGATAGGCTTCCGAGATCATGATCAGACCGGCGCCGTGGGTCAGTTTCGGATGGAATGCGCTGAGGGCGTGCTCCATGGCATGCTCGGAGGTCGTGGAAGACAGTGCCTCCACCATCCCCGCCATAGTGCTGGCGGTGGCCATGGCGGCCCTGGCCTCTTCATCAGAACCGTCCGCCACTGCAGCGGGCAGGTATTTCCCGATCAGTTCGATGGCTTTCAGGGAAAACATTTCGCTGACCGGACTGGCCACCTTGGCGATGTACCCTTCCACCGCATGGTAGAAGGCGTCCATTCCCTGGTAGGCCGTATAAGCCGGCGGAACGAGAGCCTGGCGCAACGCTGGCCTGGAACACGATGATTTACCAAATCTGCAAGCAAATCGGCGAGATGTCAACCGTGCTCTGCGGAAAAGTGGACGGCATTCTGCTGACTGGCGGACTGATGCGTTTTCAGGATATCAAGGACGGGATACAGAAGCGGTGCGGCTGGATTGCCCCAATCAGCGTCTATCCTGGCGAAATGGAGCAGGAGGCGCTGGCGTGGTCGGTTCTCCGCGCCCTTCGCGGGGAATCCCCCATCCTGACCTACTCGGGAAAACCCGTCTGGCAGGGCTTCCAGGACATCGGACTGTAATACAGAAGAGTTTTGAACATGGGCATGATGGAACAGGCCAAGGCAAAGGCGCGCCAGAGCATCAAGCGAATCGTTTTCCCCGAGGGGGATGAGCCGCGCACCGTCCGGGCAGCAGCCATACTTCACGCGGAAAAACTTGTCCAGCCGATTCTGCTTGGCGCACCGCAGAGAATCCAGGCGGTGGCCAACGAGACGGGGGCGGACATCTCCGGACTGGAAATCATCGAGCCTGGCAAGGACGAAAAATCCGCCGACTATGCCAGACTCCTCCATGAACTCCGCAAGTCCAAGGGGGTCACCGAGGAGATGGCTGCTCAACTGGTGGCAGACACCATGTACTACGGAATCATGATGGTCAAGACAGGAGATGCGGACGGGTTGGTCTCGGGTGCAGTCCACACCACAGGAGACATGCTCCGCCCTGCCCTGCAAATCATCAAGACACGTCCAGGCATCAAGGTCGTCTCCTCCAGTTTCCTCATGGAATGCCCCAACAAGAACCTCGGGCATGATGGGCTGCTGGTCTTCGCCGACTGCGTGGTGATGCCCTGCCCCACCGCCGAGGAACTCGCGCACATCGCAATCTCCGCGGCGGAGACCGCGCGCACCCTCTGCGGCATTGCCGAACCCAAGGTCGCCATGCTCTCGTTCTCGACCAAAGGCAGCGCCAAACACGAACTGGTGACCAAAGTCCAGGAGGCGACCCGCATCGCCCATGAACTGGCACCCGAACTGGCGCTGGACGGCGAACTGCAGCTGGACGCCGCGCTCGTGCCGGCCGTCGGAGCATCCAAGGCCAAAGGCAGTGCAGTGGCGGGGCATGCCAACGTGCTGATTTACCCTGATCTGCAGGCCGGCAACATCGCCTATAAACTGGTTCAGTACGTTGCGGGGGCGCAGGCCTTCGCCGTCCTGCAAGGTCTGGCCAAGCCCTGCAACGACTTGTCCCGAGGGTGCTCGGTGGAGGATATCGTCAAGACCGCCGTGCTGACCGCTGTGCAGGCGCAGGCATAACCAGGCTACTTCAGACCGCGAGGCTCAGGCCTCGCGGGCAAGTTGGGGTCTCTCGCCTGGCATGGGGGAGAAGTCGAGGAAGGTCGCCTGGCACGAGAAAGTGCTGGGGGCTCGCTAGTTTTTCTGGAGCCAGGCGCAGTTCAGGACCTTTTCCAGCAGAACGTTGCGGTAGATGAGATAGTGGTTGCTGGCCTCAAAGCCGATGCGGGAGTCATTGGCCAGAAGCGCCAGCATCCGCCTTGCGGATTGCTCCTCGCTGGCCGCCAACTGGCGGCAGGCCTCCCTGTCGCCCTCATTTCGCCGATTGCAGAAGGCGATCTGGCGCCAACTGCTCTCCAGAATGCAGTGGGCGGCGTTGGCCATATTCCTCAACTCCTGCAAGGCGGGAGCGTATTTCGGTTCCACGGGCGGCAAGGCGGCCAGGATATCCAGTCCTTTTCCCCACTCCCGGGTCATTTCCGCAAAGACCTGTTCCAGCAGGGCTGGCCCGTAGGTCTTGCTCCAGCCTTCGACGTCATCGTAGCAGAATCCGACCATGGTGGCGGCGCGTCCCGTCCGGTCAGGCCAAAGCAGATTGGCGGGGCCGAAGTTCTGCGGTCCCGTATAGATGAGGTAGGTCAGATTGAAGGGGAATTGGCTGAACCCGCGAGAGAAGCATTCCAACGCCTCGGTGACTTTGGCGGCGATGCCTGTCCCGTAGTGTTGTTCGACATATTGCGCCAGAGGAGCATTTGTCAACGGAAGGTTTCCGCCAGGCGCGCCGCCCAAAGTCCAGCACAGCATAAAGTCCTCCACACCCGCCTCCTTCAGGCTCTCCAGATGGCGGGCGACCAACTGCGGAACGGGGATGAAAGGCAGGCACGAGAGTTCCCAACTGGCATTCAACTGCACCTTGGCAATGACCCGATGCCCAGAATCCTGCGCCAGTTTCCACATCCGACGCGCCATGGGACCGGGGCCAGGATGGGAAATGGAGTAGTCCAGAACCCGTCCAGGAACACCGTGGCAATCCGTCTCCACATTCGTTTCGCTGACACACATCACATCGATGTCGGGGGGAAGGCGACGGAGCACCGCCTCGTCCCAGGGGGAACGCCAGGCCCAACTCCAGGCGATGAGCCTGGTCTTGCTGCCGGCCTCCTTCATCCCTGCGCGGATGGTCTCCAGAACGGCGACAATCTCCTCCGACGGGTCTGCCAAATCACGGCAGCGCGGGCAATCCGTCTTCGTGCTGCGGCTCAGGCAATGGGTCAGATTCTCGCTCATGGTAATGGTGAAGAATCCCGCCAAATCAGGCACCGCTCGGCACAGATTGGCAATGCCGTTGCGCAAGGCGGTCGCCACCTCGGGATTGCGAATGCAGAGGGCTCGACTACCCTCGCCATTCTGGTCAGGCGTACCCGCCCAGCCAGGGTGACGCTTCAGCATCGAGTCAAGCATATTTCTCGGCTCGTTCAGGTAGAGATACAGACCAATGCCGAAGCGTGCCGTCTCGGCGGCGAGACGCTTCAGATTACGCTGACGGGTCTCCCAGCCGGCGGAGAGGTCGGCATCCCCCGTCCAGGGGGTCAAATCCGACAGCAAGGCGGGCATCCAGACCGCGTTGACGCCGCAGGCTGCATAGGCGGCCAGCAGTCCAGGAGGGAATGGATTCGGGGCCCCATCGGCCAGCCAATCACCGCAGGAGGCGGTGTAACTGTAAACCATCCTCAAATGCGTCGCGTCTGGTTTTGGAGGGAGAACAGCGGGTTCCTGCTCATATTCGGCCAAAAAATGGAATGGCTTGACTGCAACGCTCTGCGCCAGCGGGGCAATCAGCGCACGGATGGCGGCAGTGGCCTTCTGTTCGTCCGAAGTCAAGGGACGATATACGGTTTCAGGGCAAAGCGGTTTGGTGTTGCCCAGTTTATGCCACAGGAAATCCTCCTCACGCAGCACTTTGATGAGTTTTTCGCGGGACCAATCAAGCAATTGCAGCAACCCCGCATAATTGAGCAAATCCCAGTTCTGGCGAATGATGGAGAGATATCCAAGGCGTGTCCATTTCTCAATCTCCGTCGCATCGGCGGGCGGCAGCCCCATCTGGCGGGCAGCCTCCGTCACCTCCGCGACTGTGCAGCGCAGCACTCGGGCGAGACGTTCAGAGGGCACCATGCCCCAGTTGCGAAACACCACTGCCTGCCAGCGGGCGGGGAAATGGTTCAACGGCAAAGCAGGACACAGGGGATTCTCCAGAAAATCGGCAAGTTCGTAACTCATAAGGTCAATCTCTATGTGGTTCATAAGTTGGTAGTCAGCCGTAAAAATTTGACTGAAAATGTCGACTATATTTTTACGGCTCCTTATTCAGCGGCCTCCTGACGGGGCTGTGCCATCGGCAATCCAGGTCCAAGGACAATCTCGCGGAAGGCGGCAATCTCCTCGGCAGTGACACCCGCCTTCAGGAGATAGCGCTCGGCCTTTTGGACCAACGGCTCTTCAGGCGTGCCAAACTTGTCCATGCCGCGCTCCAGGACATCGTATACCGTGTGTACGCGCACCGCGAAGAATGAGGTGAACGTGTAGTCGCGCATCAGTTCCTCGCGCGCCACGCCCAGCACAGCCAGCAGCAGGAAGGCCAGCGAGCCGGTGCGGTCGGCCCCCCCAATGCAGTGGAAGTCAATGGGGTAGTTTTCACGGTGACAGAACACACGGAACAGGGCAGCGAAGTTGGCCATGCCCTTAGGTGTGAAAATCCCCGCGTATGCGGTGGCGGGGATATGCACAAAGTTGATGTCCGGCCCGACAGGGGACTCGGGCATATTCGCCGTCTCCTTCGCAGAGCGCAAATCGAGGTCGGTGCGGATTTTCATCACTTCGCGGATGACCCGCAGCCCCTCTGCGTTGAACTGCGGTTTTCCAGGGGTCTTTCCGCCGTCGGAGGAGTTGAAGTTGAATCCTGCACTGCGATAGATGAGTCCCTGGGGAATCATGCGTCCCCCCAGTCCGGCACGCCCGCCCAAATCACGCACGTTGTTCATGCCAGGCACGTTCATCACGCGGGGCGTGTGCGGGTCAACCGTGAACTTGCAGACAGGTGTGGCGACGCCCGTGCCATCCTGATAGACCGCCTCGACCTTCCAATGGTAGGTCTGGCCAATCTTCAGGTTGTACAGGACATGGTTGGAGTGCGGCGGAGCCAGGACAACGGCATCCTTCAGCTCGGAATTCTCCGCATAGGTCAGACGGTAGGTGACTTTGCGGCGTTCGCCCTGAAAATGCCAGCGCAAGGTCACGCCCTGAGGCTGGGAACGAACCACGGATGACCAATCGCGAGTGACATTCGGATTAGCCGTCAGACGGCGCGCCTCAGCTTCCGTCAACTCCACATAAAGCCTCTGCGTGGGCTTCATGTTCTGCACCACAGCCCCGTCAACGGGATTTTTAATGGCAATCGTGTCCTCGGCCCATGCCAGGGCACCAAGCAGAACCAGAGAGAGACAAAGCGCGGCCGCACCGCCAAGGCGGGGTAAATGCATCCAGAACATAAGTGTCGATTGCGTTTTATTTCAATTTGCTGTTGACGACGGAGCAGGTGTCCATGACAATCGTCCAGGTACGGGCGGCCCAATAGACGAGGAAGGTCACGACCATTCCGTTGATGGAACTGATACCACAGTGGACAAAGTTCGCGGTCAGCACACCGCACAGCCAGGCCAGAACAGCCGCGACGTTGACGGCCTTGCCACTCTTCAGTTCAGCCAGGGATTCGTACTTCTGCTTGCGGAACAGGAAGAAATCGGCGGCCAGCACGGCGCCCACTGGCGGAATCATGGAGTTGAGGAAATTGAGGTAGGCGACGAAATTGTTGTAGAGGAACATCGCCAGCACAGTGCCCAGAACACCGTTGAAGATGACGACCTTCTTTTTTGCAAAGCCAGTGATGTTGGAGATGCCCAGTCCTGAGGTGTAGAGGGCGTTGTCGTTGGTCGTCCAGATGTTCAATCCCAGAACAATGCAGGCGGGGAGCAGCAGTCCCTGGGCAACCATCACTTCGGAGATGTCGTTGGTCTTGTAGAACATTCCGCCGACGGCCCCGAACATGAACATCAGGGAGTTGCCGATGAAGAAGGCGATGGCGGTGGTGCTGATGGCGGTCTTGGTGTTCTTGGCGAAACGAGCGAAGTCCGGCGTGCAGGAGCCGCCGGAGATGAAGGAGCCGACCGCCATGGCAATGGCCGCGCCCAGGCTGATGGAGGATTCAGGGACCGCCTTGACGAGGGTTTGCCAGGCATTCGGGTTGTCCGCAAACACCTTGATGGCGGAGAAGCCGCCGCCGATGGCCACCGCAGGCACCGCGATGATGGAGACAATGGCCAGGGCCTTAATGCCAAAATACGCGCTCGCCGTGAAGGCCACGCCCGAAAGCACGATGGGCAGCCAGATGTTGCAGTTGACGCCCTTGGCAGCCAGCCATTTCTGGACGGGGATGGCGAACATCGCCACGCCCACGCCAAACCAGCCAATCTGCGTGATGGCCAGAATCGCCGAGGGCAGCCACGACCCCTTCACGCCAAAGGAGTAGCGGCACAGCAAATGGACAGACAGGCCGGTCTTGGAGGCCATATACGCCAATGTGGAGGTATAGACTCCCAGAATCAGGTTGCCAGCCAGCATCGCCAGAATGAAATTCGACAGGGTCAGCCCAGCCCCCATTCCGGCGCCCACCCACATGGAGGCGGAAAAGAAGGTGAAGCCAAGCATCACCACAAACATCGACCAGAAGCCACGGCGACTTTCAGCAGGAACCTCGGTCAGGGCAAAATCTTCATCCAGCGGTTTTGTTTCTTGCGACATTGTTCAGGATTCTCTGGTTTGGGGGACGGACTGACAAAAGAAAAAAGACTAATTCAGCAGTTGGCGCATCTGGCTGATTTCGCGGACGGCGATATCGTGGAGCGATGGTGTGCCAAACCGTGTGACGTCCAGTTCGGGGAAACGTTGCGCCAGATAGGTCGGGAAATCCATTCCCTGCTCCGCCAGATCAAGGACCTGCCGCCAGTAGTTTCGCACATCCTCCGCGTACTCACGCACCCAGAAGGCACGGCTTCCCGCATCGTAGATGGCGCAGCGCTCCAGGGGATAGGCTGGGTCTTCGTACTGGGACTCGATGAAGTCGGGGGCCATCACCGCGCCCAGGCGCAGCAAGTCGGTCCCCGTCAGGCGAATGGCCAGCGTGGAGGTCAAATCAGGCACTTGGAAGCATCCCTCCAGGAAAATCAGCGTGGTCTTCCGATAACCGGAAAAGCGCTGCCGGCACTCCTGGTCAACCTTGCGGAGGATCTCCACGGCGGCGGGACTGCCGAAGGTGAAGAAGATGATGCTGCGCAGCATGGTGCGCTGGCTTTCCGCCGTGTTGAGAAGTTCGCCCAGGGCGTACTGAAGGCTGGTTCCCGTTGCCACCACGTCACCGATGACCAGACTGGTCTCCTGCGGAAAATAGAGTTTGCGGTAGGCGTTTTCCGTGATGTGCCACTCCTCGGGGTCCGTCGCATTCCGTGCCCGCTGTGCGCTGATGAAGCAGGTGGTGTGGGTTTTCCAGCCGTAGGCCTCGGAGAGCGCGTTGCGCAGGCCGAAATTCAGACCGCCGCGAAGAATGTTGACCACCACGGTGCCGTGTTCCCTCAGGCCGAAATTCCGGGCGACAAAGACATTGGCGCAGGCTCGCCGCAGCCGGTCCGTGTAGTCCGTGCCCACCACCGTCGGGTCATTGCAGATGGCCCGCGTCTCTGGCGTACTGGCAATCAGGGTCTCAATCTGCGGTTCGGCATCCCAGTCATAGAGACGCACCGCCTCAGTGCTTATAATGGGGGTCAGCATGCTGTTCTCCTATGGTCTGGGAAGATAATTTATCCCCGCTTGTGCCCTTCTGCAAACCGACAGCGCAGTTTTTCCGACAAAAAAACTCCCCCGTCGCTCGCCCTGCGCAAATCATAAAAAGGGGACCTTGCGACAAAGCAAGATCCCCCGGCAAAGCGTCACCTCAAGGTCAGGCTATGCCCCCTGTTTACGCAGTACTTTCTTGACGAAAATCAGAGCGAGAATCATGACAATGAGACTGGCCGAGAAGGAGACGAACCAGTTTCTGGTCAATCCCGCGATGATGAAGCCGACGAAGGAGACCAGCGCCACAAAGATGGCGTATGGCAACTGCGTGGTCACATGGTTGATATGCTCGCAACGTGCGCCAGCGGAAGACATGATGGTCGTGTCTGAGATGGGCGAGCAATGGTCGCCGCAGACAGCGCCAGCCAGGCAGGCCGACATGCCGATGAACAGCAAATCACTTTCGGCGGGGAAGATGGCCACCACAATGGGAATGAGAATGCCAAACGTGCCCCAGGAGGTGCCAGTCGCAAACGCCAGACAGCAGGCCACCAGGAAGATGACGGCTGGCAGGAGATTGGCGAGGCTGGCAGCGGAACCCTCCATCAGGAAGGCGATGTAGCCTTTGGCATCCAGAGCAGTGGTCATATTCTTCAGGGCGGTGGCCAGCGTCAGGATGAGGATGGCGGGCACCATGGCGACAAAGCCCTCCGCAATGGATTTCATCGCGTCTTTGAATGCAACGACTCTGCGGGCCAGCAGGTAGATGATGGTGAACACCAGAGTCACAATGCCGCCCCAGGGCAATCCCACCGTGGCGTCGGTATCGCCAAAGGCCTTGATGAAACCAGTCTCCTTCCCATCATAACCGCCGACATAGAGCAAGGCGAAGACACAGCTGGCGATGAGCACAATGACGGGGATGAGCATGTCGGCGAATCTGCCCTTGGGATTCTCCAGAGGACGGATGCCGTTGTCCACCTCACCGCCGCTGGTGAAGAGGTCGCCCTTCTCCATCGCATTCTTCTCATGGGTCGCCATCGGCCCGAAGTCAAACTTGAGGAAAATAAGCCCCAGGATGAAAACAAAGGTGAGCAGGGAATAGAAATTGTAGGGAATGGCACGGCAGAACAACTGCAATCCAGAGTACTGAGTTCCCTCGGCATAGCCGGAGACGGCGGCAGCCCAGGAGGAAACAGGGGCAATCATGCAAATCGGGGCGGCGGTGGCGTCAATCAGATACGCCAGTTTGGCGCGCGAGACTTTCTTGGAGTCGGTCACTGGCAACATCACGGAACCGACGGTCAGGCAGTTGAAATAGTCGTCAATGAAAATCAGAACGCCCAGGATGAAGGTGGCGAATTGTGCGCCGACTCTGGATTTGATGTGTTCCTGCGCCCATTTGCCGAAAGTCACAGTTGCTCCAGTCTTGTTGATGAGCGCGACCAGGACACCAAGAATGACCAGGAAGATGAAGATGCCCGCATTGCCGCTGACCGCCGCAATCAGTCCATCGTTGACGATGGTGTCGATGGTTCCCGTCACATTGTAGTTGGCGGTGAACAGCCCGCCAATGACGATGCCCACGAACAGGGAGGAATAGACCTCCTTGGTAATCAGAGCCAGGATAATGGCGACAATGGGCGGAATGATGGCCCAGAAAGTGCTATAGTATTTGGAGACCAGGCTCTCGTTCCTCAGCACTGCCTCCGCTGCCACCTTGGCATCCCCCGCCGAGTCAGAGAGTTTCTTTGCCGAATCCGTGAAACTGCCGACCTTGCTGATCATGTTGCTGATGGGGGCCATCTCGCCAGATTTCTCTGCAACTTTGCGCTGCTCCTTCTTGGCGGCGTCAGCCACCTCGGCGAGTTTCTCCGCCTCCAGATTCAGTTTATCGGCAGCCACCTGGACAGCCTCAATGCTCTTGATGACCTCCTTCACATAATTGTCCAGGACTGCTTTCAGTTCCCCTTTGGAGGGAGCGGCTTTGTCAGCCTTGGCAGTGGCCTCCGCAGGATTGGCGACGGCCTCCGCAGGATTGGGTGCATCCTGCGCAACCAGCATCAAAGGAAACGCGGCAAGACAAAGAATTCGTGCAAAAATCTTCATGACTGCTTGGGAAGAGAGGTTGATGAGTAAGGTACGGGAAAAGACAAATCACTTAAATATACCATGAAATCATCTTCATGCAAACGCAACAGCACCTAGAAGCTGTAAAAAAAACAGGGAAACGTAACCTCTCGCGTATGGATATTGTTCTGCGCCGAAGTCCCTGCCTTGCAACAATATCAATCGCAGAGACAATACCGCCCCGCTTCGCCCGTTGTCCCAAACCTCTTTCCTTCATCCAGGGAATGAAAAGGGCTACGGATATTCTCTGGCCTCCTTCGTGTTCTCGTAGGCAAAGGCGAGAACCCTCTGGTGGATAATCAGCTCCTTCTGCGTGTCCACATGGCCATCGGCATAGCAGACATTGGACTTTCCGCCATGGGGAAGCGTGTCGAATCCCGTGGAGCAGGATGGCTTCGTGCGATACCAGTTGTAGCCGTTGGTTTCGGTGCTGTTATGCCAATGCCAGGAACGGACAACCTCCAGCCAATAGACCAGCTGCGAGGCATTGCCTACGGTGTCCAATTTAAAGAACATGCTTCCAGGGAATACGATGGCCGTATTTCCATAGCCTGCGGAACGGCCCCATGGGGCCCATTTTCCATATCCCGTCAGATGGAAATTCGCCCCATAGTCCGTGACGGTGGTGGTATGGACATTATTATGCCTGCTTGGGCAGCGGAATGACTTGACTGGCTGCATGGGCTTGTTCGCGAAGAATTCGGTTATGTCAAGTTTACCGATGTAGGCTGCATCGTCGATGGCTCGCCAAAGGGGCTTGACATATTCATCCCTGGTTTGATAACTGAATGGGACAAAGGCAAAGCCCTCGTAGTCCATGGAATAGAGCAAATGCAATTGTCCCAGGGTCTTCATCTGGTTCATGCAGGAGGTGGTGCGCGCCTTCTCCCTCGCTTTGCTCAAGGCAGGCAGGAGCATCGACGCCAAAATCGCGATGACGGCAATGACGACCATTTTGTATAGAAGAATATTGCAAAATTGAAATGTTGGGCTATATTATTCCCGCTGTCGCAAGCAGCACAGCTGATGAAGTCACAAACAGCAGAGCAGGAAAGCACCAATGGGAAAAAAACGCGTCAA
>JAFRLP010000378.1 GCA_017431185.1 Victivallales bacterium
ACGCTCATCGAATTGCTCGTCGTCATCGCCATTATAAGCGTACTGGCGGCGATGCTGCTGCCCGCGCTCGGCAAGGCCAAGGGCAAGGCGATAGCCGTCAACTGCACCTCCAACCTAAGGCAAATAGCCCTGGGAATGGCGCAATACCAGATGGACTGGAATGACTGGTTTCCCAAAAACCACACGACCGACGGCGGAGCGTATCACGTTTACCTGGCTTCCTACGTCATCGGGCGGCCGTTGGCTGTCTCCAACAAATGCCCTGAACACATCTGGTGGTGCCCGACAACCAGAATCAAGTACGGCGACAATAGCAGTTATCCTTACTGCAATGACGCCAGCTACGGCATGTCCATGGTCATCTACTCACAGGCCAACTGGTTCTATTCGGCAGCCAGCGGCCTGAACTTCAAGCAATTCAAACTGAATGAGTTCAAGGGAAGCCCGTCCCGCCTGCTGGTATTCACGGAGGGTGGCGGAAGCAGCGGCGACCACGACACACGCTGCGGACACTACCGCACCTACAGTGGGTATGTCAAGGGACGCCACAACGGCGGGCAATACGGCATGCCGAACAATCTTGGCACCTGCACCACGGCCTTCGCCGACACCCATGTCTCGCAGGAAAAATCCAGCGTGTTGATTACAACTGCCTTAAGCGCCATCCCCTGGGACAGCAACAAAGACGGGATTTAGGTGGTGGCAACAACTGAATGGGTGCAGTGAAAAAAAATGGGGAGGCGACCGCAATGCGGCCCCGCCCCCGCAGAGGAGACTAGCAGCCCGTAACTTTTAAATGAGGTAATTGCAAAACCATCGCCCAACCGTCAAAACGCCGCAAGCGATGAAGCCATCGCGCCGTGAAGGCGGTCGGGATGAGAGTTTTGCAATTGCCTCAAATGTTACTGGCGACTGGAGTCACGGCTGGTAGCCGCAGACCTCCTGCAATAGATTCAGGGCATTGGTGCGACCGACCTGGAGCAACTCCTCATCCGTCAGATAATCCAGGCTCTCCAAATAGGTCATGCACTTGGCGATGGTGGCGCTGGAGGCGACCAGGCACCCCTTTTCCGGATTCCAGAATTTGCCGTCCGGCTCCAGTACCGCATCGTTGTTCATCATGTGGTAGCGGCCAGGCTTGAGTCCGGAGGCGCAGGAGCCGTCACTGGTGACGATGACCTTGGAGGGGCCTTTGGCGCGGAGCATCACCTTGATGAGTTCGGGGGGCAGGTGGTTGCCGTCCGTGATGATCATTGCCGTGAGCCTGTCCTCCGCCAGTCCCGACCAGATGGGATTGAAATGGCGGTTGATGAGATTTGGGCAGCCATTCCCCAGATGGGTCAGGGTCAGCGCACCCTGCTGGGCCGCGCGTTCAATGCAGTCCGACAGCGCCAGGTGATGCCCGATGGAAGGAATGACCTTGAGACGGCGGGTCTCCTGGATGGCCGCAATCGCCCCCGGAGCCTCCGCCGCCAAGGTCAGCTTGCAGACAAATCCGCCCACTGCGTCAAAAAGCGCCCGAACCGACTCCGCCGATGGTTTCTGTGTCCAGTCGGGACGGTGCGAGCCGATGGCGCCTGGAGACGGAATCAGGAACGGCCCCTCCAGGTGGAGACCAGGAATATGCTTCTGCAGTCCGTGGCTCTCCACCGCCTTGCGGATGAGCTCTCCGTTTCGGCGGTAGATTTCCATCGTGCTGGTGACCATGGTCGGGAGATAGACCTCCGTCCCCTGTTCAAACAGCCATTCGGCGGTTTTGAGGAACTGCTCCTCGGTCAAATCGGGCTGTGAGTAGTCGATGCCCAGGCAGCCGTTGATCTGCAGGTCGATCCAACCAGGGTTCTTCATCATTTGTTCTCCAGAAGGGAGGCGGAGTCAACGTCCAGGAAGGTGTTGCAGTCGGGATGGTAACGGAGGATGGAGGAGGCGACCATGTTGGTGACAGGTCCCTCGATGGCCGCCTTGACGGCCTCGGCCTTGCGCTTGTCAGGAACGGTGTTGATGATGCTGCGGGACTTCATGATCTGGCGGCAGCTCATGGAGATGGCCTGCTTCGGAACATCCTCCAAGGTGGGGAACCAGCCCTCGCCAAGCTGCTGTTTGCGGCAGCGTTCCTCCAAGTCGATGATGAGATAGGGGGTCTCGATGTCCAAATCCGCTGGCGGGTCGTTGAATGCCAGATGGCCATTCTCGCCAATGCCGACAAACGCCACGTCAATGGGGTTGGCGGTGATGATTTCACCAAGTTCGGCGATGGCCGCCTTCACGTCCTTGGCGCTGCCGTTCACGCCATAGAAGGCACGTGGCGGAACAGGCAGCTTGGAGACAAAACGCTCCCACAGATACTTGCGGAAACCAGCGGGATGGTCAACGGGAATGCCGATGTACTCGTCCAAATGGAAGATGCGAATGACGCTCCAGTCAATGCCTGGCTCCTTGAGCAGAGCGGCGAGCATCTCGAACTGGCTGGCGCCCGTGGCCAGGATGATGTTGGCATAGCCCTTCCAGGCGATGGTGGCGCGGATCTTCTCGGCGCCCAGCTTTGCGGCTGCGGCGCCCAGTTCAAACTTGTCCTTGAAAATGTGGATGGTGTTCATGGTTCTGGTTGTTGGTTCGGGAGGAATGACACTGCACCGCCGCGCCTTCGCGACGGGTCAAAGGGAAGCGAGTTCGACTACGGCTCCGCCGTTGGCGGCGCTTCGGCTGGCAGCCTCCAGGAAGGCGATGGTCTCCAGGCTCTCCGCAGGGTCAACAGGGGATTTTCCCGTGCGGAAGAAATCCACAATCAGCCCCGTCAGAGGGCGAATGTAGTGGAACGCGGAGTCTTGCGTGGAAAAGACATTGCGCTTGTCCGTGAACAGGCGCACGGCGAACTGGTAGCATCCCTTGCGCACACCGTGCGCCACGCCCAGGCGGTCGCCCTCCCATTCGCCGACGAGCAGGTCAAAGGAGCCGGAACGCACCACGCGGACCCGCTGGCATCCCTTGCCCAGATGACTGTAGAGGATTTCCACCGTGTGAATGCCGTACCAGAAGACGTCGCGGTAGTCAGGCAGCAGGGTCATGGGGCCGTAGGCGTCCACAGACTCCAGCTTTTCGCCTTCGACGGGCTGGACATTGCCGCAGCCGATGGCATAGCGCAAGCCCGACGCAGTGAAGATGGGAACACGCTTGGCCGCCGCCAAGTCGAAGATGGCCTTGGCGTCCTCATAGCAGCAGGCCAAAGGCTTGTCGATGAAGACCGGCTTGCCGTACTCGGCGAGGGTGCGGAACTGCTCCAGGTGCTGCGTGCCGTCCACGCTTTCCAGGAAATAGCCGTCCAGTCCCGCCAAATCCTCGATGGAGCCGACGATTTCGACTCCTTTGGCGCGTGTCTCCTCGGTGTATTTTCCCACGCGGTTGTAACTGTTGGAGAAGGTCTTGCTGCCGCCTGGGAACGCCTTGACGACCTTGGCGCCCTCCAGGTGGTTGGCGTTGCCGGCGTCGTTCAGGATGTCGATGAAGTTTCCGACGTGGGACGTGTCCAGCCCCACCATGCCAATGTTCAAAGTGCTCATTTCAGCTCCTTTTTGGGCATCGGGTTCTGGCGGTAGGCCTCCTCCATCACGTACACCTGCCGGCGCACCTGGTCAAGTTTGATTTCCCGTTCCGCGCCGTTGACGATGACATTGTACAGGCTGTTGTAGTAGCCGCTGACAATGACGGTGAAGGAGTTGTTGCGGTCTTCCTCGGAGGTCCATTCGCACTCCTCCCAGGGAAGCTGCTCGCCGCAGTAGTTGCGGTGGTCGCTCCAGGGCTTCCAGAATTCGTGCTTGGGAGCCTTGGACGGGTCGAAATATTTCCACTTGACGTGCCCATTGGTCGCCGTGAGTCCGCCCAGCGTGCCCTGCACATTCAAGCGGTCGCCCGTCGGATACGCCAGGTGATTCGAGACGTGAATCTCGATGAGGGGCTTGTTCTCCCCCCACAGGGTCACAGACGTGAGGCTGTCGGAGTCGCCCCCGAATTCGCCCCACTCCGACTGCATCCGCGCAAAGACCTTGGGCATCCCATCGCCAAACCAGACGATGGCCTGGTCAACGGGGTGCGGTCCGGTGTTGAACAGGTTGCCTGCCATCTGGTCCTGGCGGGTCTGCCAGTCCCACCGACGGCTGAAACCGCTCCAGTTCATCCGCACGCAGAGGATTTTCCCCAGCACCCCCGAGTTGGCGACTTCGAGCGCCTTGCGGAAATACTGGTAGAAACGGGAGTTCTGGAAGGGATAGAAGTTGTGCCCGCTGGCCTTCGCGGCGGCCAGGATTTCGTCGAACTTGGCAACCGTCGGAGCAGAGGGCTTTTCGCTCACGACATCGTATTTGGCGAGACCCTCGATGGAGGCGTCGGCATGAAACCGGCTGGGGGTGGCGTTAACGAACAGGTCGAATCCGCCAGCGGCGAGCATCTCACGGTAATCGCCATACACCTGTCCCTCTATCTCCTTGGCGGCGTCGGCACGACGCTCCTCCAATGCATCGGCCACGGCGACAATCTTGAAGCGCGGGTCAGTGTGCAGATAATTCCAGTGAATGTTGCGGCCACTTCGACCATAGCCGCCAATGCCGACCTTGATGACACGTTCCATGACAAACTCCTTGATTTTGGGGTTAGGTATCTCCATTGCGGCGCAGCGGAGGGATGTTGAGCCGTTCCAGCCGCGTCCCGTTCTCCAGGTAATCCAGAAGCATCTGGGCCGCCTTGGTGTGCAACGCCCTGAAGTCCTGCAAAAAACTCGTGACCGCGACACCCCAGACGTCGCTGGGATAGTCGTTGTCGAAATCACTGTAACTGATGTCACGCCCCCACTCCAGATGGTGCGACATCGCATAATGCATGACACTGCCCGTGTTGTTCAGCGCGTCGCTGACCAGAATCATCGGCCCGCCAGGACGCAACGCCCGCTCCAACACCTCCAACCGCCCCTCGAACTCGTTGGGCATGTCAATGATTTCGTAAAACTTCTGCGCTTCACGGCAGGCATCCAGAAAACCCTCCTCACGATAGGAAATCGCCAGAGAACGGGTCATGGAACGCAGGAAGAACACACGCGCCTGCGGACATGCCGCCATCCGTTCACGGGTTATCTCCCGATAAGCCCCGCGAAAATCGGTGGAGACGTAGGGCACGCCCGGCAGAATGCGGTTCACCGCCACCGTCGGCAACGTCCGCGCTATCTCCTGCACCAGCGGCACCAGCGCCGCCTCCGGCATCGAGAAAATCACCCCCGAATACTCCAGCAGACGAGACCACTCCGACCGATGCGCCAGGCGCGAGGCCGACACCTGCACCACGTCCAGTTTGTCCAACTGCAAATCGCAGTTCGCCCCGATGAAGGCCACGCGGTACTTCACGTCCTCCCCGCTCACAAACGTGCCTGAGCCGTGGCGGCTGGTCAGAATCCCCCGATGCACCAGAACCCGTATCGCCCGGTCAACCGTCACCCGACTGGACTTGAACTCCGCCACCAGGTGATTGCGGGACGGCAACGCGCTCCCCCGTGCATACGCTCCCGTACGCACGCGGCGCTCCAATTCATCCGCTATCTCTTGAAATATCTGGGGTTTCATGACCCAAATCAATCGGCAGTTGTGTAGTCAATGATGATATAAGATAACTTGATTAGGCAAGTTGTCAAGCGAAATGGTTGAAAAAAAGCATGGCAACCTCGCCTTCCTTTCTCCAGCCTTAGTGCGGTGACATGTCCACAAAGCAAGGTCTCTAACCATATTTGCGCCTAAAACTACATTTTTCTTGTCAAAAATTAAGGAATTATTTCAAAAATTGTGTATAATAAGCATCAAACCACAAACTGGTCATTCAGAACATCTTCCAAAAGACATTTCGACCGATGAGAACTAGCCATTGTCTTTACCTGCTATGCTGTTTTTGGCTTTCACTGGCATCCATTGCGCACTCCGCGCAGAAGAAAATCATCCATTTCGGCTTTGTTTCTCCCTCCTCCCCCGAGTTGTTCACCGAGGAGGCGATGAAGAAACTGGAAGGCAACTGCCCCTTCGACGGCATCGGGATAAATCCCGTCATCAGGCTTCAGCGGGAAGGCAAAACCATCGTCTATCAGCCGTTGCACCATGTCGGTTCGCCTTACCTGCTCACCAAAGAGGACTTCCGCGAACTGATTCCAGCCTATCGGAAACTTCAGGAAACCAGACTGAAGCACAATTTCTTCATCATCAACTCATCTCCCTTCAACGTGGACTGGTTCGATGACGAAGGCTGGAAACGCACCCTCAACAATTTCAGTCTGCTGGCCTGGGCGGCAAATGAGGCTGGCTTTGACGGGCTCTGCCTTGACCTCGAACCGTATGCGCTGACCAAATTGCCCTTCATGTTTCGTACGCACCTGGGCCACACCTTCCAGGAGACCTCCGCGCAAGTCCGACGCCGTGCCAAGGAGTGGATAGAGGAGTTGAACCGTCAATTTCCAAATCTCACGCTGTTCACCTTCTATTGGGCCTCGCGGTGCAACTCCCCTTTTCTGGCGCGACATCCCGAAATTCTGGAAAATTCCAAGGATGGTCTGACGCTTGCCTTCTTCAATGGAGTCTATGATGGCGCACCAGAGACAATGACCATCGTCGATGGCAACGAGAGTCCTGGGTATCACGCAGCCACCGAGATGGACTATGCCCGAATCACAGGTCGATACCACCGTTTCGCCAGCTCCTGGATAGACGCGGGCAACCGGGAGAGATTCTGGCGGATAACCTCCATGGGCATCTCCTTTTACCTGGACAGTTACGTGAAAAGGAAGAATCCAGGGAAATACAATCTCTTCGCCCAGTCCGACAATCCCACCCAACTGCTGGCGACCAACGTAAGCCACGCGCTGGACTACGCGGACGAATACGTCTGGTTCTGGTGCGAAAAGGGCAATTTCTGGCCAGAGGTCTTCCCATCCAAATACCCGTCCTGGGAGAGCCTGCTTCCCCATTGCGCAGAGGCAATCGAGACGGGTCGAAACCTTCTGGCCAGCATGGAGAAATACGCCTCCCCAACAAACCTGCTGCGCAACGGGTCGCTGGAGCCTGGCGACATGAAAAAAGCAAATTACCCTGGCCTGTACGACAGCGGAATCAAGTTCTGGCCAGCATGGCAGGGCGTCAACACGCCGCAGGGGACCATCACCAGCGAAAACGGCATGGCGCGCTTCCTCAACGTCACCGAGGGAGGTATTTCCCAAGCCGTCTGCGGCGTCAAGGCAAAGCAGCAGTTCATCATTCGGGCACGATGCAAAAACGAGAGCCGTTTCGCCATGCCTGTGCTCGATTGCTTCTATCGGGACACACCCGACAATGGCCCGTGGGGACACACATCCACGACCTTCACCGAAGAGGACGCTGACGGCTGGAAACGCGCAACTCTCCACATAACCGTTCCCGATGGGCACAACATCGCCTCCCTCCATGTCTATGTCGGCGTCAATGGCTTCCAGGACCAGACGGGAAAGGACAAGGGATGCCTGTTCGACGACATTGAACTGCATGAAGTCACATTCCCTTGGCAGAGAAAATGAAATTCACCATAGATTGAAAAACACCGAACCAGGAGATGCCCACATGAAAAAGACCTTCACGCTCATCGAATTGCTGGTCGGTTCATAGCGAAGAATGCTGTATAATTTGGGTATCTAGTTGATGCCTCCTATTGTTGGATAGCCCATATACCAGTAGAACCCCAAACACGCCGTTGTGTTGCATCCAGTGTTTGGCGGCATCAAC
>JAFRLP010000379.1 GCA_017431185.1 Victivallales bacterium
TCCATGACCCGTATTCTTTACATGGACTGCGCACCCTTCCTGGGCGGGGCACAGGAGAGCCTGTGGACATTGGCGCAGGCTTTCCGAGAGCGCGCCTTTCTGCTGGTGGGGAACGGACTGCAAGCCAAGGCACAAGCATCCGGCTGGTCCTGCGTCAAGTTGGCAACCCGCCATTGGCCCGCCACCCTGCATGGCCTGTGGCAATTCTGGCAGGACAGGCGTAAAGCCATTCCAATACTTGAGGAGACTCTCTCACGTTTTAAGCCAGAGGTGCTCCACGCCAACGGACTGCGCTCCGCGATGCTTCTGGCAGGGGTGCGAACACTCCCCTGTCCAGTCATTCTGCACGACCGCGACGTTCGCGAGCCTTCCCTTCTGCTGGCTCCGCTGATACGTCGGCTTGCGCCGACGGTCGTCGCCCCATCATCTTCCGTCGCACAAAAATGGCAAGGCAGACTGCCCAAGGGACGCCTCCACGTCATTCCCAACGGCTTTGACCTGCCAAGCATCCGAACCACCATCCCCGCCACGCTTCCCTATGAAAAATCACCTGGGGACTGGACGGTTCTCCTGGCTGGAGACTTTCTTCCCTGGAAACGCCATGGGCTGTTTCTGGAGGCAGTACGGCTTGCCCGCCAGCGAGCCCCTGAATTGCGCACTGTCATGAAAGGACGGGTCCGCAATCAGGACAGCCGTGTCCTCCAGCAACTGCGCCAGCGTCTTGCAGAGACACCAGAATTGGCTTCCTGCGTATTCATCGACTCCACCGATGCCCCGGCACTGCCGTACATTGCATCCGCCGACCTGCTGGTCTCCTGCTCCCAGGGCGAACCTTTTGGACGAACCATCGTGGAGTCATACGCACTGGGCAGGCCTGTCGTCGCCACCCGCGACGGCGGCGCCCCCGAACTGTTCGACACGACAGCGGCCCAAGTCTGCGCCCCCACCCCCGAGGCCCTGGCAACAGCCATTCTAGCCTGGCGTGATGTCAATCGACGCACCACAGCCGCCGTCGCAGCGCTCGCCAAGGCCGAGGATTACGCCATGGAACGCACTCTGTCGGACTGGCGCAAACTCTATGCGTCTCTCTGTCCATCCCCAGACATCGCATTGAAACCATGAAGAGCATCTTTCCGCCCGCCATCCAGGGAGACGAGGATGGCGTGGTAGCCATCTCCAGAAACGTGACGCCGGAAATGCTTCTGGACGCCTACTATCACGGCATTTTCCCATGGCCATTCGAGGAGGCGAGCGTGCTCTGGTGCTCGCCAAAGCGTCGGGGCATCCTGCCCATTGCCGAAGTACACATCCCCAAAAGCCTGGCCCGCGTGGTGAAGCAAAAACGCTTTGAGGTGCGTGTCGATACCTGCTTCGGGCAGGTCATGGAGGCCTGCGCCACCGTGGCGCGTCCAGACGGGCCAGGCACCTGGATAACCCGTAAAATGCGCCGCGCGTACGGAGAATTCCATCGTCTGGGCTATGCCCACAGTTTCGAGTCGTTCAACGCGGAGGGGCGGCTGGCCGGCGGGCTGTACGGTGTCCTTCTCGGTCATATATTCTGCGGCGAAAGCATGTTCCACTATGAGAACGACGCCTCCAAAGTCGCCTTTTGCGCGATGGTGGATACCTTAGGCAGTCACGGTGTCCAACTCATCGACACCCAGATGGTCACACCAGCCACTGCCGTCTTCGGCGCCCGCGAAGTGCCCATCGAGGAGTACCTGAGGTTGCTGGAGCAGTACCGTTCGCTGGAACCCACCTTGCTGGTAAGTGGTTAGCGGCTAATAGTTAGTTTTGACTTCAGGAACCCCAAAATTCAATCGCCAGCCACTCTATTTGCAATGGATGCCTTCGCAGAAATCATCGACATGCAGGTCAAAGTCGCCCACTGACAGCCGTTTCCCGTTCAGACGGAAACCGCGAATCACCACCTTCCTTGTGCAGTGCGCGTCATCAAAGCCGCGAAAATAGCAAATCGGTCGTTTGTTGGAGTAAAGGCGGATATTCTCGAATGTAAGATCCTCATTGCGCCCTCGGCGGCCTCCGCCCGCCGAATACTCAGGATGGCACATGACAACCGCCGAGCAGACGGTCGGCTGGTAGTCCTGCCGTGCGTTCCGATAGATTTCACCATCGCTTTTCTGGTAGGCTGGCGTCGGGATGACATCATCAAACTCAATGCTGATGTCCCGCCAGGTGATGTCGTGAACGTATGCGTAGTCCACGTTGCTGCAGTCCAGCGCACCGCCCTGAACGTGGATGATGTGACATCCCTCGAAGACGACCTGGCAGATTTCCTCCGCACGGGTCTCGGCTCCAATCTCCAGGCTCTTTCCCCAGTCGTTCCAGATGATGCAATCCCTGATGAGCGCCTGGCGGAAGGACACGTAGTTTCCTCCACGATAATGCATGGCGTCCTGCACCGCTTTTTCCACATCACCCTGGTAATAGCAGTCGAACCCCTTGATGCAGATGGCATCATCGAATGTCCGCAAAAAGCAATGCTCAATCAGCACATTCTCGCAGTTGTGCATGTCGATGCCATCGGAGTTGTAACGCCAGCAGCCAATGATTTTCACATGGGAGATGGTCAGATTGCGGCAGGCGACTGGGCGAATGTTGTAAACAAGGCTGTCGCGGATGGTGATGCCGTCAATGAGGACATCGGTGCAGTACTCCAACTGGATGGTGTGCTGGCGAACGGCGTTCCTGACCGCCGTGCTGTTGCCTTCCTCATTGGCCTCAAAGAGAATGGTCTCCCGATTGTGGCTGTTGTCCAGGAGGCCCCGTCCCAGAATGCGGATGTTCCTGGCGTCAAAGGCGCGGATGCAGGCGAAGACCACCGCCCCCTCGTCCAGGAAAAGCGTCTGTCCGTCCTTCAGTTCGATGAGACCTGGTTCGTGGACGCCAGGGCCGAAATAGATGAGGGATGCGTCTTCAGGATGAACACCGTAGTCGGCTGGCGGGTCGATGAAGAAATGGAGGGCGTCGTGGCGGCCATCTGGCTCAAAGGTGAAATAGGCGTCTCCCAACAGGGAGAATCTGGCCGTTCCGCCATGGACTTGCGGGGTAATGCCCAGTTCGACGGGACGGATGACGGCATGGGAAAGGTCGCGGCTGGAGGAAATCTCGATGTCCAGCGGCTCATCGGCTGCCAGGCAGACAAAGGCAACCATCTCCGTCTGGTCAAGTTGCCTTTGATGTCCAGGCCAGCGGCGGTTGAACGGAAACTTGGAAACACGCGCGGAATGAACGGGAACCTGCTGTCCGTTGACCTTCACACAATAGTCCGCCGACAAAGGCATGGGGTCTGATGACGGGTAGATGTTCAGCATGGAAGAGATTCAGAGAAGCCCATGGAGCGATGGCAATACCGGTTCGCAATCGCCCCTTATTCCTCAATGACATAACGGATGCCGTTCATGTGGATTTCGCCAAAGGCAGTGCCCGACACAGGATAAATCCCCACGAATGGGTAAATGGCGCCCTTGCCGATGTTCAAGGTGATGTTCTCCACAGTCAGACGACGGAAATTGCCGTAGGGCTCCCGAGACGAATCATACCTCATGGCACTGTACATGTTGTTGGGGGAGAACATCTTGTTGTTGCTGAGTATGATCCAGGCGCCGGACCAGGGAGACGCACAGGTGACCTTCTGGTCACGGTCAACCTGATGGAGCCCTTGCTGTTCGCTGGCGTCGTACTCCAGCCGAATGTCCCGAAAGGTCATGTCCTCCACAGGGGCAGGACCGCCCAGATGTACGCTGATGGCCCCCGCGTTGTTGTGGATGAGATCGCAGGACTCGAAGACTATGTTGCGGAAATACGGTGCCCAGCTCTCCAGGCCAATTTCCAGTGTACGCCCCCATCCGCACCAGCAGACACAATCCCTGACCTGGATGTCCTCGACCGGCTCATCTCTGTCCCCCTCCGTGTAGATGCCCTTGAGCACAATGGAGTCGTCGAAGGAGTGGAAAAAGCAGTCATGGATGCGGACACGCTGCGAGTTGCAGATGTCGATGCCGTCCGTGTTGTAGCGCCAGGCCTCGGTGACCTTCAGGCGGGCGAATTCCAGGTCGCTAGAGTTGAATACGGCCACGCTCCAGCAGCAGGAGTCCAGGACGGTCGGGCCGTCAAAGGAGACCCGATGGGAGTCGATGATGCGCACCGCCCCGTCCATTCCCTCACGGTAGCAGTGGTGGCCGACGCGACGGTTGCGCGAACCGCTGATAATGCCGTAGCCGGAGACCTTGACATCCTCCGCGCCGTCGACCTGGAAGGAGCCATAGACCACGGCGTCCTTGTCCAGGAACACGCGGTCGTGGCTGTGGAGTTTCACGACGCCGGGGAAATGCAGTCCCGGCCCGAAGACCAGATTGGCCTCGGCGCGTTCCCGACTGAAGTCACGCTTCGGGTCGGCGAAGATTTCCAGAGGCTGGTGGTAGCCATCCAGTTCCAGCACATAGTAGCCAGGTCCAGGCAGGGACAGCGTGAGTTCCTGACCTTGCCAAGTGACCTCGGCCTGAGTGTGCAATGGGCGGATTCTGGCGGTCTGGAAAGCGCGTTCCACCCGCACACGAAGCCTTGCTGGCCCGTCCGTCTCGAACTTGAGCAGGCCCGCCACCTCGGTCTGGTCAACGGGCCGCTGATAGTCCGCTGCCCACTGATTGAAGGGCTGGCGGGAGATGCGGATGGGACGCACCGCCAGCGGCTGTCCGTCCAGCCAGGCCTGATAGCAGGATTCTGTGGGAAACAGTCCTTCAAGAATGCGGCCAGCAATGGCCGCCATGCCTGCGTCGTTAGGGTGGCTCTGCACACCATTATGCTCGAAGAGACCCAACGCCTTCATTGCGGGATCGTCACCAAAATCCGCCTTGACGAAGGGGATGGCGAAGTCGCTGGCTGCATGCGCCATCATCGCGTCCTTCCACTCATTGGGCCAGAAAACGCCCCGCACGACCGCCAAGGGCTTGGCCCGGCCAGGCAGGAAACGGGCAAGCAGGCTCTTGAAGGCGGCGCGATACTCCAGCCGCCCCCCATCGTCCAATGCCGGGACATTCTCGCCCAGGGCGACAATGAGGAAATCGGGGTTGAAGTCCGCCAAATCCTGCACTTTGTCCAGGTCGTAGTCGCGGAAATTGCGCTCGAATTCAGAGAGGTTGCGCACCCGAACATCCGCCTGCCGCCCTGTCCTCTCCTCAATGCCCCGAGTGACCAGATGCACAAAGTCCTTTTCCGCGGCGCTGGCCGCCATGCCCCAGGCATGGTGCCAGCCTATTGCGGGCAGAACTTCATGCAGAGTGATGGAGTTGCCGATGAACACCACGCGGACTCCGCCGTCATGCCGGTCAATCGCCTCGCAGGGGGTGGGGTTCATCTGTGCGGAATCATGCTTGGCGGCGTCGCTGTCGGCCAAGAGACCTGTGGTTCGCTGGACATCGGAGTTCATGGACATAACCTCCTTCTATTGCCGAAAAATCTGACTGCTTTTCTCCGCAATCACCAGCCCCTTCGGCGGAACATCAAGTTTGATTCTGCCATCGACGATTTTCGCCCTGGCGCCCTTCTGCACACGGTTGCCGCCCTCATCGTAGGCGAAAATCTCCGCCTCGCCGTCAGGGACTCCCGCCCAGGCGTACACTCCGCTCTCCCGTGCGATGAAGCGCTCTCGGGCGGCGACGAAGCCAGGCCCTATCTCGGTGACGGTCACTGGATAGAGTTTGCAGACAAAGTTGTCCGCCCCCTCCAGCACCTGGTTGGTCCGATTGTGGGGCGAATAGACGCACCCCTGCTGAAGCGCCTCGCGAACCGCCTTCAGCACGCCTGGGCGGGTGGTCTCCGTGCCGAAGTTGCCCAGCACCAGCGGGACATGGAGCAGATGCCCCTTCGGCATGTAGATGACGGCGGTTCCCTCCACAAACCCCTGCGTCTCGGAATAACTGGCCAGGCGTCCGCACTCCCCGCCATTGGTGAGCAGCAGTTTCCGCTGGGCGGCCAGATGCTGCTCCAGGGCCGACTTGAAGGGAAGAGCGGCCAGCGTGTTGTCGCTCTTGAGGGCCAGGACATCGCCGTTCTCGTCCAGGTCTGCGGAAAAGCCGTCCCAGGCGGAATAGTCGTAGCGGCGGTAGTTGCGCGGGGTCTTGAAACAGTATTCATCGACGTAAAGGGCGTCCGCGCCGCAGGAGATGGCGTAATCGACATTCGCCATGAACTGCCTGTACGCAGGGGTTCCGGGAATCGGCAGATAATAGACGATGGCCCAGCCCTCCTCGCATTTCTTGCGGAGAATGATGGAGTCATAGCCGTTGTGATGGTAGGGGGAGCCGTCGGCGTTGCGGATGGCGGAGACGGCCAGGGGGTCCTTGTCGAACTCGGGGAGATAGGTGAATCTCATGGCTGGATGCTGGATCGCCATGACCTTCGCGTTGGGCAGCAGACGCTTGTAGAGCCTGATTTTCTCGCCGAATTTCCTCAGTCCTTCAAGACGTGCCTCCTCCAGGCGCTCGAAGGTCACCTTTTCGCCTGATTTCGCGCCAAAGATGGCGTCCCGCTCCAGCGAGTTCATCCAAGGCGCGAAGGCGATGGTGATCGGCCCCAGCCCGCCGAGGTTCTTCTGGATCCGCTGCTCCAGATTCAGGCCGGGTATCACGGGAATCTCCGCGCCCCAGAAAATCGGGCGCTCCACGCCGTATTTGCCCACCCCGCGGCGCGCCCGCAGGGCGTTGATGAACTTCCAGTAGCCACCAGTCGGCACGGCGTTGACACTGTAGTGCATCGAGAATGACTTGCCTGGCGGCAGGGCCAGCACGGGAGAGTAGATTTCGACGACGCCCGCGTTGTTGAACATGTCCAGAACCATCTCCGAGCCGTCATCCTCGGTCACGAAGACGCATCCCGTGCCAAGTTTCGACATATCCTCGTAGAAGACCGTCCCGTTGTTCCCAAAAGAGCCCTCCAAGGTCTCGTATGAGCCGGCGAGCCAGTTGCGTGTCTCCGTCCCCGCCAGGCCGGTGCGATGGCGCAGGGGAATGCCCTGGATTTTCGTCTTGTCGGTATTCGTCCATCTGTCATACCAGTCCACGCGCCCGTCCTCCGCCACGGTGAAAATGCGCTCCAGCCGGACATTGGGCCAGTCGGCGGTGAACGCCAGGGTGTTGGCGGAGACCGTGCGGCTGGAGACTTTGATGGCCGGTTCGCTGTCGGTGGCATGGAGGACGATGCCCGTGTTGGGTTTCATGCCGATTCCCGTTTCAGCGACAAAGGCGGGCAGTCCGGGAAACGCGACGGCAAAGCCGCCGTTGCGGTAAAGGTCGATCCGCGTGCCGTTGGCGGTGAACACCTGGGCGTTTCCGACGGGATTCAATGTCTCGGCCTTCGTTTTGGGAAGGACGGACACGGGCAGGTAGCCGACGGACGCGTCCTGGACGGACAGGGTGTTGTTCCCGCCGAGGTCCACGCGGATGTTGCGGAAAGTGACCGTGTTGACGTCCACGGGATTCGCCGCGTCGGAGATGTTGAAGACAAACCAGGAGCCGAGGTCATCGGTCGTGCGTCCATCGGCGTCGTCGCAGTCCTTGGCAAAGGGAAACGTGATGTTGGAGCCCTTGAAAATCTTGAACTCCCTCTGCTTGAACTGCTCCTCCTTGAGGTGGAAGGTGAGTTCACGGAAAAGCAGCCTCGGGTGACCGACGGCGGTGATCATCCCCAGGGGCGTGTCGTTGAAGGTCACCCGCGCGCAGTTGTTGCATCCGCTGCCGCCGAAACTGGACATCCGGCAACGCAGGACGACGACCATCTCCGGCCTGGGAGGCAGCTGCGGCAGGCTGAAGGTCCGCTCGTGGCCGGACTTCTCGATTTGGAAGTCGGGGATGGCGGTGGCGTCAACCAGTTTGGGCGGAATCTCCGCCGCCAGCATCGCCATGCCCCAAAACAACGCGCAAAAGACAAGGATTCGATTCATTTCAAAACTCTTTTTTTTGATGTTTATTCCATGGGAAACCGCTCAGTCCCCAACCTGTTTTGCCATGTACAGACCCAGATTTGCCGTCTGAACTTGGTGTGCCAAACGAGAGTCGCCAACCAGCACGCGTGGCCTTCATGCCCTGCGGTTTGAAGTGGCCTTGGAATCGGAATAGATACTGCCCTGTCTCATTTTCGAAAGAAGAAAATATTACCCGAGGAAAGGCTGGTGTTGCTGTTGGTAATCAGCGACGAAAGCGTGGTCTTGTTCAGGTCGCCGACATTTCCGCCCAGGTAGAGCACATTGACGACGGCCCGATGGCTGAAGTAGAACGAGGCGCCAGCCGTCGGATAGATTTTCCGTCCGAAAGTCCCTGCACTTGGCGAGCCGTTGCCTGGATAGCAACTGGCGGAAGTTCCGGTAATATCAGCGGCATAGCACAATTGGGATGGATATTTGATGGAGGACATCTTGTTGCGGGACGTCTCAAACGCATAGTTTTGATCCGCCGCGCCATTCATTGCATTGACCCCGACGCTAAGGGCCGCATTCAGCTTGCCCAAATTGGTCGCGTCAGCCGCATTGTCGATTTTGTACTGCGACAAGCCACTGCCGTTCTTCAGATAGGCCGGCGACGACGGGCAGCTCAAAGGCATGGCGCTGCCAATCTCCAGGGCGATGGTCGGAGCCCAGCGATTTCCGTTCGCCGTGTTGTTCGGAGCCTGGCAGAAGCCTGGCACGTAATCCTCATTGCCGTCAACATACGTGAAGACGGCCAGCCCGACCTGCCGCAGGTTGTTTTTGCAGCTGGTGGTTCGCGCCTTCTCCCGCGCCTTGCTCAAGGCGGGCAGCAGCATCGCCGCCAAAACGGCGATGATGGCAATGACGACCATTTTGTATAGAAGAATATTGCAAAATTGAAATGTTGGGCTATATTATTCCCGCTGTCGCAAGCAGCACAGCTGATGAAGTCACAAACAGCAGAGCAGGAAAGCACCAATGGGAAAAAAACGCGTCAA
>JAFRLP010000380.1 GCA_017431185.1 Victivallales bacterium
ATGTCCGCAGCCAGGATGACCTCCTCGATGACATCGGAGCGTGGTTCGTCCCAGACTGGTACCCAGAAGCGGCTGAAATCAATTCCCTCTTCCTTGGCGAACCGGCTCCAGTTCCGAATTGCCTCCTCAAAATATCCTCTGGTGGCCTCGTCCTTGAGGGTATGCGCAAGCCCCGCTTTCTTCAGACGCGCATGAAGTACCGCCCACACACCATAATGGTATGACCATTTCAGACCAGCGGCCTGGAGTTCCTTCTCATCCAGGAGGTAGTCCTCTCTCCTGCTGGAAACCCGCACCGTCTTGTCCTTGATGACCACCGCCTGGTTCAAAGGGTCGCGGCTGTGAACCGTCCAGGCATGGTAGGATTTGCAGAAATCCACGTACTGCCAGAAGAGAGGCGCTGTCTCCTCCCCCCATTGTGTCCAATACCGCCTGCCGCCAGTATATGGTCCGAAGAGATAGACCTCAAACGGGAGTTTGTCAGGCAATTCCAGATTCAGGACCTCAACCTGAACACTCACATGCCGTTTCGGGACATCCGCATTGACGGGCACCAGCGTGAATCCGCCGCGGTACTTTCCTGGAGGCAGTTGCGTTTTCACCTCCACGGAGAGGACTCCAAGGTCGTTTCCAGGCACGGCGATGACCGCCGCCTGATTCAGCGGAGTGATGATCTCCCAGAAAACCTGACGGTTGACCGCACGATATGGAAGCACCTCCTTCATGGTGAACAGTTGCTCCGCCCTCTCCTTTCGCCTGTCAAGGGTGCGGTCAATCTCCACCCGATAGCGGAGATTGGCGTCACTCCCGTTGACAAGCGCGAGAATGGCCAGTTCCTTGTCATTGCGGGCCACCGTGAATTGGAGCGCCTCCACCTCCCCTTCGCCCTCCTGCGGGGCGTAGTCGGCATAGATTTTGGTGAACGCGGGCACCTTGTGGACTCTCACGCCGTCAGTGGATTGCCGGGAGGCACGCGGCTGGGGTCCCTCCGGAAATGGCTCGGTTCCAAAATAGTTGTAACTGCCGGTGTCACCAAAAGATGTCATTCTCCGCAAAGCCTGAAGCTGCTGCTCATATTTCAGTTTCTCGCCAGGACTCAACGGCACCCCACTCCTGACCTCACGGCAGAAATTGGCGCGGAACGGCCTGCCCGCCAAGCCCAGGGACGCAAAGGGGATTGCCAGTTCCACCTCATACCCTTGCGGAGTCACCTTACCACTTACCTTCACCCCCTCGCATTCCCAGGCGGTCGCGGAGTCCTTGGCATCGTACAAAATCCCTTTGGAATTGACGATGAAATGGTACATGGGGTCGCTGTTCCGCAGACCACCCTGAATGAAGACCTCGACACAGTCATCCAGCCAAAGCGCGCCGTCATGCATGGCGATGTTGGTCTTCAGTTCATCCGGCTTCGGAGTATGACAGACAAAGCGGCATTTGAAAAAATGTTCATCCGGCGTCAAATGGACTTCCGTAGGGCATGGAGAAGGCTCTCCGCTGGCGATGAGGACCAGATGGAATACCTGCGGCCTGCGGATGTCGCACCAGTGTACGTCCATTTCCTCACCGTCACGTCTTCGGTGGGTCCTTGTGACACTTTGCTTCGGCAGGACGGATTCGCCGTAGAACCGCCTCACCATATTGAGGAAGAAAGGCGACAAGGGCGCCCATAGCATGCGGGAGGCATAATTGACCAGCACGACTCCTTTGCCCTTCACATCATCACGGAACAGTCCCGTCACGCTCCTCTTGTCTATGGAGGAGCGCCAGAGCTCCCTCCAGCGTCCATCGTAACTCCTGCCGGCATGCCCCCCCGCGAGAATGGGGAACTCCTTTTCAGGCGATGCAGGCCACTGTCCCACGAACTCCTCCGCAACTTCGCAGAACTCCAACATGTTTCTGGAAGGAAAGGCATGGTAGTCCACTGGAAGCGGAGCGTCTATCTCCTGAAAATACCTGTAAACCAGCAAGGGGCGCTTGCGCATCCAACTCCAATTGGGAACATTGAAGAACACAAGTCCGCCACGCTCCAGCAGTCTCGTGACCGCAGCGCAGATGGTCGCCTCCGCAAACAGATAGTTCAGCGCGTCTCCGGAGTCATTGAGCAGCAGGCACGACGAACCATCCAGCGCCTCGCAGACCCGCAGGCACTCGGCTCTGGCCAGTCCGTGGTCAAAGCGGAACTGCTTCACCATCAGGCCGTACCCTCCCAGTTCCCTTTCGCCCAATGCCCCGAATGAGGTCAGCATCGGCGCGCTGAATGCGGCGAGCGAGAGCACAAGCAACAGAATCAGAGACCCTCTGACCATTGTTCCTCCTTATTTTTGCAGGCAGTAGTAGATGTCGGTTGCGGGAGAAAAATCCGGCAGCAAACTGTTGACATTGGCCCCCTTCCTCCGCAAAGTCTCGATATGCCCGTCCACAAACTGCATATTGCAGCCATTGTTGTGACGGTCAGTCGGCACGCCCATCCCGTTCGATGAGGTTGGAGTCTTGGTGACGATTCCCAAATTATACATCCCTAGCCCATCTGGTCCGATGGAGTCGCAGATAAGCCACTTGGCGCTGGGGGACTTGACTTGCAGGAAGCGAGGCCACTGCTTGCTTGAGGCTGTTCGCGGATTGACAAATACGGTGGCGTTCGTCAACCCGTAGTCCGTGTTGCCATAGTTGAGCAGCGCTGCCTGTTTCTTGGTATGCGGCTGGCTGGGGCAGAGCAGAACCCGGAAGTCGCCATTCGCCGTTTCTCCACCAGTCCACAGGTTCAGCTGTTTGCCGTAGTTCAGCAGCATATACCAGGATGACCTGCGGTTGTTGTCATGCCCAAAACTCTGCTCCGTCGTCAGGGTCATGTCAAAATGGGTGGCACACTGCGTGACAATAAAGTCATTGTTGTCATCCCCATAAAGCCGAAAGGCGAAGGAGACGGTTTTCAGGTTGTTGACGCAGGCAATGGCCCGTGCCTTCTCCCGCGCCTTGCTTAACGCAGGCAACAGCATCGAAGCAAGCACGGCGATTATGGCTATCACGACCAATAATTCAATCAGCGTGAATAGACTACGCCTCGTCATCCCCATGGTGTGACACAAAACAAAGTTCATTTTGTTCTCCTTTTGCATTGTGGGTTAACCTTGTCTTTAGTTTTTAATATACTAAAAAAAAACGACACGTCAATTTGATTTTCAAGGAAAAGCATATAGAATACCGCCAATAGCATACATTTTTTACCAATCATGCAAGAGTGCAGAATGTTTTCCGGAGGCGGAAAATGGGCAGGACAGATCAAAAGCCGGTGGTGGTGCAGCCAAACAACACCGTGACCATCTATTCTCCAGGATATGAGCGCAAGCTACAGCGGAACCGCGCGGAGACCTGGTATGACGTCTATCCATTTGCATCGGTGCTTTGGGCTCATGCGCTCACCGACGTCACACATCATGGACAGTGGCAGTTGACCAGGGTGAACTATCACCAGATCGCCCTGGAATTGGAGTTGGAGAAAGAGGTGGTTTACATCCAGAACGACGAGAAGATGATTCTCTCTCCTGGCGAACTGCATTTGACCAGACCTGGCGACACAGTGATGATGCGTTCCGCCAGCGGCAGGCCGTCCCGACAATTGCAATTGCTGATTTCCGGCAACAATACCCAGGGCATTCTGGACTCATTGAAAATCACCCGGGGAATGAAGTTCAGTTTCGAGCCATCGGACGCCGCGTTCTTTCGCAGCCGCATGGAGTCCTTCTTCCCGCTGCTGCAAAAGAAGGACCTGGCGGATGCCTGGACAAATTCGCTGCGGTGCAACGAACTGCTGCTGTTCCTGGCGGACTGCATCAGGCGTAAACAGCATGAGACGGAGAAATATCCCCTGCCGGTCATGATGCTGCTGAAAATCATAAACACGGCGTATGACCAGCATCACTCCATCCAGGAACTGGCACAGCGCTGTGGAGTCAGCGACCGTTCCGTGTTCCGCCTGTTCAAAAAATACATCGGGGTCACGCCCCATACCTACCATCAGCGTCTGCTCATGGAAAAGGCCCGATACCTGCTGAAGAACAGCAATGACTCCATCAAGGAAATCGCCGGGAAACTTGGCTTTCTCAACGCCTTCTATTTTTCCTCGACCTTCTCCCGTTTCACGGGCCTCTCCCCCTCCGATTATCGGAAAACCGAGCCGCAGAGCGTCCAGCGTTTTGTTGTCAAGGGGGATAACTGTCTAAAATAGCGAAAATTGACGCCTGGATAACCTATCCATCTGGCAATCCAGGAACGAGAGGCGGACGGGGAAGGCATAATGTTGAGCGTGTTCAGAGCAGTTCCCTTGCGGACTTGAGCAGGCCTGGCACTGTGCGCACCATCGCCACCAGGACAGCCACGGTAATCACGCCGGTGACGATGAACGCCTGGCTGGGCTGCAATCCCAGCGGCCTCAGCAGAATCCACTGCACCACATACGCCAGCAGCATGCTGACGCAATCCACGGCGTTGCCCAAAGCCAGGCAACTGCCGCGAATCTTCTCAGGGCTGTTCTTCTGCAAGGAGGTCGAAAGCGGCAACTGGTAGATGCCGGCAAAGAAACCCAGCAGAAACGAGCAGAGCACCGCCATGGTCAGGCTGGAACTGGTGAACCCTGCCAAAATGCAGACTGCCGCCATGCAGACTCCACCGGGCAGGACAAGGCCGAATTCGATGCGTCCCCGTGAGAGACGTCCACACACGGCACAGCCCACACCGATGCCCAGGCCGACCGCGCCGAGGAGCCAGCCGATTTCACGGCTCCCCATGCCGAGTTCCTGTTTGACCAGCAACGGCACGGTGTTCTGGTAGAGGGCGGCCACAAACCAGAAATAGGTGTTGCCCAATAACGAGAGCACCAGGATGCGCTTGCCCTGAATGGCGCGAAAAGTCTGGAGGTGACTGCAAAACGGGTCCATTTGGAAACGGGCCGAGGGAACCCCCTGACGAGTTCTCCCCGTGAAATACGCCGTGAACACCCCCAGACCTGCCACCAGCACACACCCCAGTCCCCCAAGCCAAAAATGGTCGGGGCTGGAGATTCCGCTTCCCGCCCAGGTGCCTGCAATGATGGCGATGAAGGTGCAGAGTTGGGTCATGCCATTGCCAATGGACATCTCCGACTCGGGAAGCGTCTCCGGCAGATAGCCGTATTTGGCAGGACTGTACAGGGCGCTTTGCGCTCCCATGAAGAACAGCACCCAGAGCAGACCATAGACCGCGCCCCTGGCAAACAAAAGCAGTCCCAGGGCCATGACCGCCAACTCCAGCCATTTTGACCAGATGATGACACGCCGTTTGCTGAAACGGTCGGAAAGGTACCCAGCGTATCCCGAACACACCAGGAACGGCAGGACAAACACGCCTCCCGCCAATGGCACATAGTTGCGTTGCGCACTCTCGCCCAGCACCGACAACGCAAAGCACGTCACCAGCAACTTGAAGAAATTATCGTTAAACGCGCCCAGAAAGGAGGTGGCCAAATAGGCGAGAAAAGGACGGCTTCGCGTAACTTTTCCAGAGAACTTGCTCTTGTTCGCTTGCATTTTTTTCGAGAAACGCTATGTTAATGGATGTTTGTGCCAGTAGCTCAGTTGGATAGAGCGCCTGCCTCCGGAGCAGGAGGTCGTGGGTTCGAATCCCGCCCGGCACGCCAATTTACCCAGCCCGTCACAAACCAGTGGCGGGCTTTTTCTTGCCTTGTCTTCAGCCCCCCAGTCTCTTTCAATCCGCGAGGAGTGGCCTCGCGGGCAGGTTTGGAGACTCACTCCTGCTACGTCAGACTCCAGCGGCAATGCCACCTCGATGAGTTTCCAAGGGAATTTGATATTCGACATGGCTACTGCTCCTTGACCGTTGGCTGACCCAGATCCAGGACTTCCCAATGGCCGCCCTTGTCCGGCCCCACCCGGCGAAGACGACCGAAAGAAACCAGTTTGGAAATATGCTCCTTGACAGTATCTTCTCTGATTGCCAAAAAAGCGGCTAATTCTTTTCTGGTGATTTTAGGATTTTGCCGCATAGCAATAAGTATCTTTAGCGCCGTTTTCTGGGGGGCATCCGCCGTTTTCTGGGGGGTGCCCTCCGTTTTCTGGGGGGTGCCCTCCGTTTTCAGGGGGGTGCCCTCCGTTTTCTGGGGGGTGCCCTCCGTTTTCTGGGGGGTGCCCTCCGTTTTCTGGGGGGTGCCCTCCGTTTTCTGGGGGGTGCCCTCCGTTTTCTGGGGGGTGC
>JAFRLP010000381.1 GCA_017431185.1 Victivallales bacterium
ACGGGGCCATGCTGCGGCGGGACGACCGCCGGCCTAGGCCCCTGCTGAACGGGGCCATGCTGCGGCGGGACGACCGCCGGCCTCGGCCCTGGCGCCACGGCTGCGGGTCTGCCTGGAGTCGGTTTGTGCTGCGAAGGCTGGTTCAGGATGACGACGGGACGCTCCCGAGCGGGATCGGGACGGTTCAAGTCCACAACATCTCCTCTGCCATGTGGGCCCGCCGAAGCGGAAAGGGAGAGCAGGACGGCGGTTGCGGTCAGGGCGGTGGTGACTTTGATGTTCATGTTTTCTCCTTATTGGTTGCTGGTGGAAACGACTCCGTATGGTCCATCCGCCATGTAGGCGATGGAGAAGGCGTCCAGGGAGCGTCCTGTTTCCTGTTCAATGGTCTTCAACGCAAGATTCAAGGCTACCTGAAAGCACTCTGGAGTGTTGGGTACGGGGCAAATCTCGCGCCCTGGCAGATTCAGCCAGTCGCGATGCGACAGTCTGGGGCTGTAACAGAGCAGATGCTCTTGCGGAATGCGGCTAAAGAGTTTGCCCCACTGCTGAACCTGCCATTGCTCGGGGACAAACGACCAGTCAGGCGATTGCAGGCAACGCTGGAATTTCACGGGTCCAAGGACTTTCAGCAAAGCCGCCATGGCGCGGTAGTTGAGGGAGCCGACAGGCTCGTCCGCCGTCGGATTCGCCAAAATGACCATCCAGCCGTCCTGCTTGAGCACTCCCAACCCCGCGACTGCGCATTTGGCGCACTGGTAGTGGTTAACCCCCACATAGCCTGCATGGGTAACCACGATGTCCACTGGGGCAGGCGCCCGTATTTCCACGCTTTCGCGCAGTTTCTTCACGCCCGCCAGGTGTGCATCCACCAGATCACCCGCGAAAACACCAGTGATTCGGAAATCGCTGTCCAAGGTCACATTCACCAGAAAGTCCACGCCCGCCATCTGGGCTATCTCCAGGCTCTCCTCATGGACAGGATTGCCTTCCAACTGCAAATCCCTGGCCTGCGGATGCGCCATCAGTTCTGCGCCGTGGAACACATAGGTGGTCTTTTCCCCGACCAGACCAGGGCAGATGGCCTTGCGTCCGCCAGAAACGCCCGCCATGAAATGGCTTTCAATCAGTCCAGTGGCAATGCGCAAATCAGCCGCGAGGAAGCGGCTGTCGATAAAGACCTCGCCGCCACGGGAAGTGCGACCTAAGCATGTCAGTTGCGAATGGTCTCGGCAATCGTGGTTCATCACCGGAATGCCCAGCTCAAACAGCCGCTTCGGCAACATGCGACGCAATGCGCCATCGTCCATGGCGCAGTGAGTCCCAGTGGCGACCAGAACAAGCAGTTCATCGGTACGGAACCCTGCGGAAAGCAGGGTGTCCACCACTGGCATCAGGATGCCATTCGGTTCCTGATAAGGCACGGGACGCGTGTTGTCGCTTACCACGATGACCGCCGTCGCCTCTGGTTTGGAGCGCTTCTTCAGCGCCGCCAATTCCGCCAGAGGCGGACAGCCTATCGGGCAGGCCAACGCCTGCGCGATGTCTGCCTGAGGATGCTCAAGCACCGATGCCTCGGGCATGTGCAGAACCTGCGTATGCGTTGGCAATTGAAGTTCCTTGAAGGATTGCCCGAACGGATTCTGAAGATTCATGGGACGGAAGTGAGTGTGGATTCGCCGCGCGTCGCGTCACGGCATTGTTCGGCGGCATTGGCAAACGCCGCCTCTCGCATGGTGCCGTGAAAAGTGATTGCCACTCCGAAATCCTCGCTGTCAATGGTTGCCTCGTTGTCCTGCAGAATGCGCCGAATCCTTTCGTAAACGGCATAATTGCAGGTGAGGATAAAGGTCGTCATCGGGACCAGTTCGCGGGTGACCGCCACCTCCAGCACTGCCTTCGACACGTCCGTATATGCTTTGACCAGTCCTCCAGTCCCCAGCTTGATGCCGCCAAAATAACGGGCAATGGTCAGCAGAACATTGGTAAGGCCACTGCCTTTGAGCACTTCCAGCGCGGGACGCCCCGCCGTGCCAGCGGGTTCACCGTCATCAGAGCATCCCATCACATTGGCTCCCGGGCCGGTGATGAAGGCATGGACAAGATGGTTGATGCCAGAGTTGGCCCAGGCCTCCTTCCGAAGCCGCAGGGTCTCCCGTGCGGCCTCCTGGGAGTCCACGCCAATGAGTTCGGCGATGAAGCGGGAACGCTTCACCACCAATTCCGCACGGGCCTCCTCTACCAGCACCAGCATCTACTTGGCCTCCAGGAAAGCCTTGTAGGCACGGTAGCCCATGTAGATGTCCAGTTTGCCCGCGACCTCGTGGGGGGCGTGCATGCAGAGCAGGCCGACCCCGCAGTCCACGACGTCCATGCCGTAGCGCGCCAGGTAATGGGCGATGGTGCCGCCGCCGCCGCAATCGACTTTGCCCAGTTCGCAGAGTTGCCACAGGACTCCCGCCCGGTTGAAAATGGCGCGCACCTTGGCCATGAACTCCGCGCTGGCGTCGCTGGAACCGCTCTTGCCGCGCGCCCCGGTGTATTTGCTCAAGGCGATGCCACAGTTCATTTTGGCCATGTTTCCTGGTGAACTGACCTCGCCATACATGGGGTCATGCACGGCGGACACGTCCGCCGACAGCATATTGGACCGGGCCAGGGCGCGGCGCACCGCAAGGCCATTGTATTTCCCCTCGGTCAGAGCCTCCAGTTCCGCCACGGAATTCTCGATGAACATCGAGTCCATGCCCGTGTTGCCGTAGGAGCCAATCTCCTCCTTGTCGCAGATGACCACAGCGCGCGTGCGCGCCGGAACACCCTTGGCGTGGAGAATGGCCTGAACGGCGTCATACGCGCACACACGGTCATCCTGACCGTAGCCAATGACCATAGACCGGTCAAGCCCCATCTCACGGGCTGCTCCCGCTGGGACGATTTCCAGTTCGGCGCTCATGAAGTCCTCCTCCTCAATCCCGTATTTCTCCTGCAACAGCCGCAGGATGCGCAGTTTTGTCTTGTCCTTGACCTCTTTGTCGTCATCCTTTTTGTCAACGGGACGGCTTCCGATGAGAACGTTGAGCTTTTCGCCGTCAAAGGCCTTCGCGACGGTGGTGGAGGGCTGGTTATGATCCAGATGGGGCAGCAGGTCAGTACACATGAACACAGGGTCGCCAGGGGCATCGCCGATGGCGACCTGGACCTTGGTTCCGTCCCTTCGGACAATCACTCCGTAGAGAGCCAGCGGAATGGTCAGCCACTGGTATTTCTTGATGCCGCCATAGTAGTGCGTGTCGAGGTAGGCGAACTGGTCGTTCTCGCAGAGCGGGGACGGCTTGGCGTCCAGCCTGGGGGAGTCGATGTGCGAACCGACCAGAAGCAGACCGTTTTCAATGGGTTCCGTGCCGATGACCGCCAGAAACAGGGTTTTCCCGTTGCAGGAGCGATAGACTTTGGAGCCAGGCTTCAGACGTCCTCCCTTGGCGGCGATGCTCTCCAAATCCTGGAAACCAGCCGCCTTGACCTCGGCAAGCACCAGGTCGTGAGCCAGGCGCTCCGTTTTGGCCTTGCTCAGGAAATCCAGGTAGCCGGCGATGAACTTGTCCAACTCTTTTTTCTCTGCGGAACTGAGTTTCTCCCAGCCCTGTTCACGTTTCCACAAACTCACTTGGGCAGCCTTGCCGCCTGTCTTTTTGGGTGATGCCATGGTTGAGTCTCCTTGTCGTTTGGTTAAGACAGTGTAAAATATGCCCTTTTTCCGCAAAATGTCAAGACA
>JAFRLP010000382.1 GCA_017431185.1 Victivallales bacterium
GGGCCGGGGCGCGGTTGTGGGCCCGCGTCGCAAGGCGGGGGGGGCGCTCTGTTGTGTGCCCGCGCCGCAAGGCGCGGGGGTGGGCAGACAGTGCAGTTGCGCGGGCTTGCGCCCGCGCCACACAACAGAAAGCCCCTGAGGCGCTTCTGCTGAGAGAAAAGAGGTCGGAGGGGCGGTGCTCTGTTGTGTGCCCGCGTCGCAAGGCGGGGCGGTGGTGTTCTGTTGTGTGCCCGCGTCGCAAGGCGGGGTGGCGGTGCTCTGTTGTGTGCCTGCGGTATATGGCATGGGAAGAGGCAATATCGCTGTATCGGGCGCTGAAGGATTACCGAATATGGCATGGGAAGAGGCAATATCGCTGTATCGGGTGCTGAAGGATTACCGAATATGGCATGGGAAGAGGCAATATCGCTGTATTGGGCACTGAAGGATTACCGATAAAAAAGCTGTGCGAGGAAAAATTGCGGTTGTCGTGGTGGACAACTAGGGCTGAAGCATTATCTTATGTATCGTGTCCGCAAGGCAAAGGATTCGTTTTCTTGCGGGCCATTGAATAGCGCATAGCAATCCTTTTTATAAGTGGCACATGGAAATTCTCTTTCTCGGTACAGGGGCGGCAGACTGGCCTGCTCCAGGCAAAAAAGTGGGGAGTGGCCGCCGTTGCAGTTCGCTTCTGCTGGACAGGCATATCCTCATCGACTGCGGGCATCAGGCGGCGGACGCCGTGGAGGAGTTTGGCGTAGACGTCGATGAACTGACAGACGTTATCATCAGCCATCCGCATAGCGACCATCTGGACATACTGGAGCTGGAGAAGATACTGCGGCGACGCAGCGCGGGGTTGCCGCCAGTGATGGTGCATGTAAACCGCACCATCGGCTGTGCATTGATTCCCTGGCACAGCCAGAAACTGCTGCACCTGAGGGTTTACAGCGTCGATGAGTCCTTTGACTGCGGAGCCGTCCACATTCAGGCGTTGCCCGCCAATCACATGAATGACATGCCTGGCTTGGTGGCGGCGCATCTGTTCATCACCACGGACAGCGGCGAGACACTTCTCTATCTCTGCGACGGCTCCTGGCTTCGCGACCAGGCTTGGCAAAAACTGCTTGCCTGGCACCAGGAGAGCAACCGCAGCATTGACTGCGTTGTCTGGGAGTTGACCTGCGGACGCCAGCTGGACTGGCGGTTCTTCATGGGGCACAGCAACATCGACATGGTGCGTCTGGAGGCTGGCGTGCTGCTCAAGTACGGCATACTTCGCCATGACACCGCCATGCTGTGCAGTCACATTGCCCATTACCTGGACGATGACCACGAGTCTCTGTCCAAGGCCATCGCCCCCGACTATCTTCTGGCCTACGACGGCATGAGATTCTCAACCACCAAATGAAGAAAATGGACATTCAGTTTATTGACAATGGCTCCGTCTCCTCTCCGCTAGGTTTTCTGGCCGCGGGTGTGACCGCCGGCTTCAAGCGGTCGGGGGCACCGGACATGGCGCTTCTGGCGAGCGAGGCCTCCTGCCGTGCGGCTGGCGCATTCACCGCCAACCTGTTTGCAGCCGCCCCCGTCATCTACGATCGGCAGATTCTGTCAGGGGAGGGGACGGTGCGCGCCGTGGTCATCAACAGCGGCATCGCCAACGCATGCACGGGGGAGCGTGGCCTGGAGGACGCTCGCAAAAGCGCGGCTCTGGTGGCGGGGGCGCTGGGCGTGAGGCCCGAGGAAGTGCTGGTTGCCTCCACGGGGCACATCGGCGATTTCCTTCCCATGGACATCATGGCGAAGGGCGTCAAACTCGGCGTTGAGGCGCTGTCGCGCACGGGAGGGCAGTCGGCTGCACGTGCCATCATGACCACGGACACACGTCCCAAGAGTTTTGCGGTGCAGATAGAGATAGGCGGCAAGACGGTCACCTTGGGCGGCATGACCAAAGGGGCGGGGATGATTTGCCCGAGATTGCGTCCAGTCCATCCCAAACAGGCGACGATGCTGGCGTTTGTGACGACGGACGCGAGCATCTCGGGCGCGGCTCTCCGCGCGTCCCTGTCCTCTTCCATTGACAGCAGTTTCAACCGCATCACCGTGGATGGCGACACGAGCACCAATGACACCTTTGTGGTGTTGGCGAATGGTCAGGCGGGGAACGCCGAGATTCAGGCTGGCACTCCTGAGCAGCGGTTGTTTGCCGAGGCGCTCAGTGTGCTGGCGGGGCGTCTGGCCAAGGAGATGGTCAAGGACGGCGAGGGGGTTTCGCGCTTTGTGGAGGTCAACGTCACGGGGGCGCGGAGCGACTCCGATGCGCGGGTTTGCGCCGAGGCCATTGCCAACTCCGAACTGTGCAAGACGGCCTGGTTTGGAGCGGACCCCAACTGGGGGCGCATTCTCTGCGCCGCAGGGTATTCCGGCATTGAATTCGACCCCAATAAGGTGAGCCTGGATTTGCAGCATGTGGCGACGGTGCGCAACGGTCAGGACGCCAAGGTCGCCACAGGGGAGGAACTCGGCAAACTCTGCAATGCACCGGAGGTCGTCATCGATTTGGACTTGGGGGCTGGTCCTGGAAGGTTCACCGAATGGACATGCGATTTGACCTATGACTATGTGAAAATCAACGCGGATTATCACACGTGAGGAGTTGTGGCAAACTGCGATGCATTATCAGAACCCCAGGCCACTTCAATCCGCGAGGCCTGAAGGCCTCGCGGGCAGGTTGGGGTCTCGTTGCTGGCCTGCCAGGCTCAAGTGGCGAATCTGAGGCTGCGCACGGCGAGACAGTCGGGTGGCTGAACAACTACCCTGCGCCCACTATTTCGCGACGGGAATCCAGCAGGGCTCGTTGAAGTTGCCGGCCTTGTCCTTGACGAAGACGCGGAACCACTGGCAGGCCTGTTCGGCGGGGATTTTGGAGCGCAGCGCATTGAGGTCGGCGGTTGCCTGGCTGTCGAAACTGTGCTTCCAGGAGTTTGCGTTGTCCTTGCCGACGGCAGCAAAGTCCAGGGAGGCGACTCCTGATGCGTCGTAGGCGACGTATTTCAGGATGTCCGGCTGGTCTGGTTTCTCGGGGAGGCCGTGGATGAAGAAGTCATCGATTTGGAGGGACTCGTTGTGGGTGGTGCCAGTGCGTCGGACGCCAATGGAGGTCACCTTCAGTTCCTGCAGGGTCTTGTCGTCCAGACCCGCCTTTTTCAGCATTTGAGGGAGATGGAAGGAGAAGCAGAGCCATTCTCCGTTCTTCCATTCGAAGGTCTGGTCGCGGTTCAGCGCGTTTTTTCCCGTGTCGGGCTTGACAAGGGAGATGGTGTATTTCGCCTTGTTCGAGGTA
>JAFRLP010000383.1 GCA_017431185.1 Victivallales bacterium
AAGCCGTCGAATACTCTGATTTCGTCCAGGTCCGTCGTGAAGATGTTCCTCTTCCGCCAGAAGTCGTCCGGCATGAACCACAGCCTGTGGGACTCCCTGTTGCCCCGCCGTATCGGCAGGCCGTATGATTGGAACATCCCCTTCTCACCATTCAGGTTCACCCGCATTTCCATGTCATTCCAGGAAAGGGCGATGTGGTTCCACTCCCCCTGCCGGAAGGAGGCGGCGGGAAACTGGGCGATGATCTCCCGGTTCCCAGGCACCCTCATCCGAAAGTCGAGCAATTTGCCGCCGTTGTCATGTACATAGTACAGCAGAAGCTGCCAGGAGTCGCCCCGGCCGCCGTCCAGGGCCACAAGCGGTATGAATTTCGTCAGGGCGTCTCCCCAGTCCACAGGCCGTATCCAGAATGACAGCGTACCTTTGTTGATGTCAATGTTTCCGAAAGATGGGTAGCTGAGCGAGCTCTTCTCCAGACGGATGGCCTGGCCGACAATGCCCTCCGCGAAGGCGGGGGGGCTGTCCGTCCGCCCCTCGACTTGACCGGTTTTCGCATCAAGGGCCGCGCCGCCTTTCTCAAAGGAGGCCTTGAGGGTGTTCTCGGCCCCAGGGCACACCGCGATGAACGATGCAAGCGCAGCCCCCAGAATTCTCTTGAATCCGCCTGACATGATGGTGTCCTCCTGCATATATTCCGTTATGGGCTATTCCGCAAAATAGCTGTTGTGATTCGGGTGGCCGTAGCGTTCCTTGAAGATGTACAGTTTCAGCATTCCATAGCCGTATTTGTCCAGTTGGTAGTCAATCGGCACAAAATACTGCATCTTCGCCGACTTGACGTGTCCGTCAAGGAAGCCGATGTTCATCCGGGAGTTGTGTCTCCAGTCCAGGAAGCCCGAGTCGGTGTTCCACTGCCTGGTCTGAACCCAGGGACTCAAGGACAGGTTGACAAACCGCCCCTCCCAGACAATCCCGCATCCGGACAAATGCATGATGTTGTTGACGTTTTCGGGCTTTCTCTGGGGAGAGGCCTCCCGGTCGCCCACCAGCTGGCCATTGCAGACGTAGTTGCCGAACATGGCGGCCCAGTTGCCGTCGCTCAGTTCGCCCCAGCACCACTTTGCGGAGGGGCACATGAAAAATCCGAACGGGCCTGACGTCAGGGTGGAGTTGAGTTTCACGGGATAGGTGTGCTTGCTGTCAAGCGGCGCGCTGACAGTCCCGCCCATATACGGGATGAGCTCGCGCGTGAAATCCCTCAAGTCCATGAAGGCGTTTTCCGAATCCTCCAGGTACATGATCAACCCCAGCATGATCTGCCTCTGCTTGTTGGCGCAGGCAACTCCCCGCGCCTTCTCCCTCGCCTTGCTCAGCGCCGGCAGAAGCATCGCCGCAAGCACGGCGATTATGGCTATGACTACCAATAACTCAATGAGCGTGAAGAGATGGGAACCTTTGGCGCTGCTCTTCTGCACTTTCATGGATGACCTCCGTCTGGTTGGGAGTTGAGGCAACTCCGGTTGGCGCTTTTTTCGTCGATTCTATTGTCGAAAACTCTGAACTTCGGAATGGCGAAATCCTCCTCCGTGAAACCGCATTCGGTCAGTTTCCCCTCCAGGGCATGGAAGAGTCCATGGTCGCAGCGGGGCGTGTGGATGTCCGTGCCAAACGTGAACTTCACCCCCTGCTCCTTCCAGACCTGCATCCATTGGAGCAGGCTCTCCCCCTCCAGGGTGTTCTTGAAGGAGAGCAGGTTGACCTCGGCCAGTTTGCCCTGACTCACCAGGGCCTCGCCCAGGGTCTCGACGAAATCCCGCGGCACCTCTTGGAAGACGCTCAAATCCCTATGCTTGTCGTCCATGCACTTGTACCACCCCGCCACCGCCAAGTCCAGGCTTGACCAGGGATGCGCCAGTATGTCCACAAGCGGGTGATTCGCCAGGAACAGCGACTGCTCCAGCCAGTTCTCCATCAGTTCCGCCCTGTCCATGGAGACCGTCAGCGGCCAGTGGACCCCCGCCACCACAAACTCTATGCGCAGGTCGCGAATCTCCTTCTCGGTGACGCCAATCGCCATCTTCCCCGTGAAATCCGTCATCTGGCGAAAACCATAGACGGGGTTCGAGGAGGTGTCGCCAGCCGCTATGCGCTCGATTTCCCGCATGTCCATGCAACTCGCCTCAACCCCAAAATGAAAATGCTCCGACGGATGATGCGAAAGGTAGTCCTGACGGGACCTCTCCAAGTCCGGCAGATTGTAAAGCGTGTGGATGTGGTCCGTCAGACCGTATTCCACGACGCCTAACTCATCCATGTCGGAGACGATGTCCTCCAAAAGCGCACAGGCGCTGTCGCAGGAATTGTGCGAATGCGTATGGAAATTCTGTCTGATTTTCATAAAAAACCCCTAACTTTCACGTGAAAGTAAAAAGGCCAAAGAAAAAGTTTAACTTAATATACAGTGCCTTTTGGCAATGTCAAATTCGTTTTTCAGCGGGTGGGCGGATTTTTTTGCGGGGCTGCCTCTCTGGCAAAAGCCGAAGCCGTTGCCTTTCTGCTTTGCAACTGTTCAGTACCCTTCCTGTTTTGCCTTGTCCTGAACCAGGTTTGCCGACTGAACCTGGCGTGCCAGGCGTGAACCCCCAACCTGCCCGCGAGGCCTTCAGGCCTCGCGGATTGAAGTGGCCAGGGGTTCTGAATAGGTACTGTTATTTTTGTCTTCTGTTCAGCAGGGATGGGCTATACCCCATCTCCTGCCGGAACACGCGGGAGAAATGGAACTGGTTGCGGAAGCCGAAGATGGCGCTGACCTGTTTCAGGGGGATGAGTGGGTTGGCGCGGATGAAGTCCAGAATGTGCAGCATCTTGAAGTGCATGAACGCCTTGCGGGGCGGGAGATTGAAGCACGCCTGGCACAATCTGTGCAGCGCCGTGCTGCTCAAATGCGTGGCGGTGCAAAGCGTCTTCAGGTCTGGCAGTTCCTCCAGATGAGACGCGAACACCGCCTTGAGGAGGTCGGTGGGCCTGTTCATTGTAACCCTCTGGGTCAAACACGGCTGAAGGATTTCCTGCGGATACTGGTTGAAGCACCGGCGCAGAAAGACATTGAACAGCGCATTGTGCATTCGGAACGCCCCATAGGTCTCAGGCTGTGAGGCCATGCGCATCTGCGCCAGAAAATCCTCCAGCACCCCAGGCGCAAGCCTGGCTATCTGCTTCAAGACGGGTGTCCCGCGCAGGAAAATGGCGGTCGGCAAGGGACTTTCCCCCAAAGCACGAAACACGAAATGCACGGCATAATGGCTCGTGCCCCCCTGCAGAATGTCCTCGTGCCGCTGCCCCTGCTGGATGAACAGCATCTCGCCTGGATGAACGCACAGCCGTTCCCCTTCCAGCACGCAACGGTACTCCCCGCATTTGGCCGTTATCAGCTCATGGTGAATATGTGTGTGCGGATGATAGTTCCCGTCATTGAGAACCTCCGTGTAGATGAGGTCCAGAAAACGGGGCAGGAAATCCTCCGCCTCGTTCAACAGCGGAAGATACCCCCCTGTCATTTTCTGGTGCAGACGCGCTTCGGTCTTTTCTGTCATTTTGGTAAGAATGGATATATGTTGGAAAGTTTCTCTATTGAAAACGGTGGAAATTATTGTATAATATAATCGATTTTCAATCAACTCAAGCATCAACTCGGTTTTTCGCCGAAAAGGTCACATCCATGTCCCGATTGGAAAAATCCTTCACTCTCATTGAATTGCTGGTCGTCATAGCCATAATCGCCATACTTGCGGCCATGCTCCTGCCCGCCTTGTCGAAGGCGAGGGCAAAGGCGCGTTGCATCTCATGCGTCAGTCAAGTGAAGCAGACGATGACGGCTGTGCTGATGTATGCCGATGACTACGAGGAGTTCGTTCCGCCGACCAACATGGACAGCCTCAACGCGCACCATTACCTGAAGGGCGGGCGTAGAGTCTCGGGGGGCTGCGTCTATGACCAGGCGGTTTATCTGCCCAAGGATTCGAAAATCTGGAAATGCCCTTCCGAACCGACAAAGGATGGCGACCACTATGCGGCGAACATAAAGTTCGTGGTTTCGGCAACCAACAAATATGAGAAACTCTCCCGGCTGAACCCGCAGTGCCTCTACTGGGCGGACTGGAATCCGAAAAACACGGCGACGGGCAGTCCAAAGTTCCAGCAGACCACAGTTGACCAGATCATCCTTGGCACAGCCTGGGGGGCAGCCTACGCCAGGCATGAGGGCAAGGTCAACGGCGGATTCATCGACGCCCATGTGGAGACCATGACCCCTGCGGTGTTCCGCGTGGACGAGCATTTCATCCCCTTAAAGTAATCGCCATGCTGAAGATACTGCGCGCGGACAACCCCGTTCTCTCCCCCTCCAAGGAACACTCCTGGCGCTCCGCGCTGGTGATGAATCCAGGGGTGGTCTTTGAGGGCGGTTTGTTTCGGATGCTGTTCACGGCCTCCGACGGAAAAGGAACCTATTGCCTTGGATATGCCGAAAGCGGGGACGGCGTGCATTTCACGCCCAACGGCGCCCCCTTTCTCAGTCCAGCGCCAGACGAGGAGGCCTTCGACCACGGCACGGTGGAAGACCCCAGGATCACCATGCTGGATGGGACTGCCTACATCACCTACGCGGCGCGCTACACCAACATCGCGGAGTGGAACAGCGGGCGGATTCGGCGCGGACCAGGCGGTGACAACGCCCCGTCCTGGCTCTGCAATGGCCGACGCGTCGGACTGGCGATGACACGTGACTGGCAGACGGTGAAACGACTCGGGCCGCTGTCCAGCCCCTACCTGAACGACGCCAACGTGGTGCTGTTTCCAGAGCGAATTGGTGGAAAGTACGTCTATCTGCATCGTCCCAGCGCGGCGCCCGCGTGGCTGCTGCCGATGCACTACGAGCCTGGCCGCACCTGGATTCTGTTCACCGACCGCATAGACCACTGGTGCTCCGACAAAATCGCCGAGGCATGGAACTTGACGGACGGGATTGACATTCCCGACGAATCCGTCCTGCTCTCCCCCGAACGCCCCTGGGAGATGATGAAGACAGGCCCTGCGGGCGTGCCTATTCCCACGGACGATGGCTGGCTGATGTTCTATCATGCTGTTGACCGCCAGGGCGTCTATCGGATTGGCCTGGCTCTGCTGGACAGGGAGAACCCGCGCCTTGTGCTTTGCCGCACTCCCGGCCCCGTGATGGAGCCAACGGGCGCACTGGAGCGCGAACAGGGCGGTTACCCCAACTGCATCTTCCCCTGCGCCACGCTTCATCTGGACGATGAAATACGGTTGTTCTACGGCATCTGCGACCTCTGCATCGGCACCGCCGTCTGCAATTTCCGCGATGCCTTGCAGTATGTGAAACAGTACCCTTGCAGGAGATGATGATGAAACGGTTGCTCGTTGTGCTTCTGGCCTTCCTTTGGAACGCGCTGGCCTTCACGTCCGAATTGGCGCCGGTCAGGGCGTACTCCGTTCTGCTGCCGAAACAGCCGACACAGATGGAGACATATTCCGGCGAATTGCTGCAAAGGCATCTGAAGGAGGCGACTGGTCAGGCCCCCGCCGTGGTCACAGAGCCAGAACGTCCTTCTGGACCAGTCATCAGCATCGGCGATACCGCATTGGCGCGGGAACGCGGATTGCAGGGAATTCCCTCTGAACACGGCTATGAGGTCGCTGTGCGGGGACAGGATGTGTTCCTGCGCGGCGGACGCCCTGGTCTGCTGTATGGCGCGGTCTCCCTTCTGGAGGAGGATTTGGGCTTCCGCTGGTACGCGGAGCCATACGCCAACTCCAACGGCCCGTCCGACCCGGGTCAGAGCCTCATCCCCGACCTGCGGACACATCCGCTGAAGGTGCAGGAACGGCGCTACACCCCGCCGTTCCGCATCCGCGAAGTGATGTTCATGTACGGCACTCAGGCGAATGAGGAGATGACTCTTCATCTTCGGCTGGCCCCCATCTCCTACCATTCCTGGCTGCCTGAGGCCAGCGGCTGCCGCCTGAACTCGCACCTGTTCATTCACACCTATTCAGGGCTGCTGCCATCCTCCAAATACTACGCTGAGCATCCCGAATACTATGCCTTGCAGAAAGGTGAACGGGTACGCCAAAGCAATACCTTTGGCACCGTCTGCTACACCAATCCCGATGTGTCCAGAATCATGGCGGAGAATCTTCGGCGTGAGATGGCGCGGGAGCCGCAGGCGAGGTATTTCTCCGTTTCGGCAAATGACAGCGGCGCTGACCGCTGCGAATGTCCGAACTGCGCCCCCGTCATCGCCAAGGTCGGAAGACCTGGCATTCAGTTGATGCTCGCCAACCGCGTGGCGGAAGAACTGCCCCGGACAGGGGCTGACCTCCTGCTGACCACTCTTGTGTACGGGTCTGGGCAACTGACGCTGGGTGGCGTGAAATGCCATCCCAATGTGGCTCCGTTCCTGGCCCCCATCGGCTCCCGCTTCAACGAAGTGCGGATGCTGGTTCCGTTGAAGGAGATTCCCGACATCGCCAGGCTTGTCGCCGAATGTTCGGGCGCCAAGACCATATTCTGGGATTATCTGGATTCGACCAATCTGCCATTTCCGACCTTTGACCAGTTCGCCTCCAGCATTCGCTGGCTGGCGCAGTCAGGAGTGTACGGCTATTTCGCCGACTGCACGACTGGCGGGGTCTCCCTTCAGCCGCTGAAGAAATGGGTATATGCCCATCTGCTCTGGAATCCCAACGCAGACTGGGAGGCCCTGGCCAGCGAATTCACCACGGCCTACTACGGGGCGGCGACCCCTGAAATCACCGCTTACATCAGCCTGATGCGGGGGGCGTGGCGCAGATTCAAGAAAGCCTATGACCAGTCAGGAGGCGACGGCGCGTTCCTCAAATACACGGCGGACGAGTGGCGGGAGATGCAGCGTCTGCTGGAGAACGCCATGGCCAAGGCGGGGAGTGATGAGGTCCTCAAAGGACGCATCGCCAGGGAATACCTGGTGGTTCTGACCAAACTGCTCTCCGGAAACCCGCGTGTCGTCGGTCAGGAGGAGTATATGCAGGACTTGCGGAAGGCCGAGGCGCTATGGACATACCTGCCGGACAAATCCCAACTCCGTTCCTCCAAACTGCGGGAACGCTGGCGGCGGAAAAGCGAATATTCCAGCCAGCCGTCCGACCCGAGGCAGTACAGTTCGGGAAGCGTGCTGGTCTATCAGCCTCTGGTGGTCAACGGCATGTCGGAGTACCTCCCTGACCCAAAGGCGTTTCAAGGAAAAGCCTCCCGCCACCGCGGTGGTCGCCCCTGGGGAATCCAGTGGAAGTATTTCTCCTTCCTGGACAGGCTGCTGCCCGACCACACCTACGTTCTGCGTTTGCGCGCTCGGGCGGAGGTCAAACAGCCATACCAGCCTGGCAGGGAGATGTTTGTGCTTCGGGCCTTCAACCACGGCGAGGAAGGGCGCAATCACAGCAATCCAATGTTGGCAGGACACTTTTCCGCCGATGACCAGACCGGACTTTACCGATGGCATCTCCTCGGCAAACTCCATCTGTCCAATCCCGACGCCACTGGAATGCTCTGGATGGACTCGCTCGTCGGCAACGACGAGGCCGTCTGGTACGACTGCCTGGAATTCATCCCCGCAGAGGAATATCCTGACGCGGACAAGATATCGAAAACCATAGCGCTGTGACCTGCCGCGCTCCGCGCGGGCACGGGGCGGGTCTGGATGGCCAACCCGCGCCTTGGGCGCGGGCACACAACAGACCGCGAGGCCCAAGCCTCGCGGATTGAAGGAGCCTGGGGGGGTGCCACGGGGCGAGTTTGGCTCGCCAACCCGCGTCTTGCGGCGCGGGCACACAATAGAGCGGTGAGCGCCGCGCCCGCGCCTTCTTTTCTTTCAGTAGAGATGAGCCAGGGGGTTTCTGTAGTGTGGCGCGGGCGCAAGCCCGCGCTTC
>JAFRLP010000384.1 GCA_017431185.1 Victivallales bacterium
ATCGAAAACACCAGCGACGACCCTGGGCTCAACGTCTCCCGACTGGCGCAGAATTTCCATCTGCACCGCGGAAGTTTCAGCCGCGCCTTCCACAAGGCGTTTGACACCACCGCCCAGGACTACATAACCCTGGTGCGCCTGCGCAACGCCATGACGATGCTCGCGGAGTCCTCCTTCTCCATCAAGGAAATCGCCACCGCCTGCGGCTTCAGCGCCGCCAATTACTTCTCCAAGGTCTTCCTCGCCAAACTCGGCATCTCCCCCCTCAAATACCGCCGCCAGGCCTCCGCCCAGGCAGAGCAGCCCCGCACCCCATCAGGCAACACGATTGCCGATGGCAAGGCGTCTGATTGAAGCGAAACTGCGGACGACACCTCCCTTCACGGGCGCAAGGATTGTTTTTTTGCTGGTTCCGCATCCGTTTGAAAACCATCTGACCGAGATATATATTATTTCAGTCAATGAATCTCCGCGCCTGGAAAAAAACATCAGGGGAATTCCATGAGAAAATCCTTCACTTTAATCGAATTGCTCGTAGTCATCGCCATCATAGCCATACTTGCCGCAATGCTTCTTCCTGCATTGAGCAAGGCGCGCGAAAAGGCCAGGACGGTTTCCTGCATCAGCAACCTGAAGCAGCTGGGGCTGGGGTGCGCCATGTACCAAAGCGATACACAGGGATGGCTCTACGCCGGCTCAACATACATCGTGCCGTTCTGGAATGAACTGGCCGAATACCTCGGAGTCAACAAGAAGACCTCAATGACGTCCACGGCAGGGGGTTCGCTGAAAGGACGCCCTGCGGGCGTGCTGCACTGTCCGTCCGCCCCGACAGCCCCGATATGGGCCTCCATTCTCACTGACTACGGGTTCAACATGTGCCTGGGCGCCAAAGGGGAGTATGCGCCGTGGCCCAGATTCAGCAACGGCTTCTTCTTCGCGGAAAAGGTCGCCTGGCCGACACGTATCCTGTATTTTGCGGACGTGCAGCACGGCTCGTCCTCCATCACGCCATACTGGGGCGGCGACCAGGAAGGCAACCATAACCCCCGACACAACGGCATGCTCGGATTAAACGCCTTGCTGCTGGATGGACATGCGGAGAATTTCCGCAGGGACAAGTTCGAGTCCCGCTACAAGGGCTACCGTTATCGGTGGACTGCCACCGACACCAACGGGGAACGCTGACCATCCATCCGCGCCTGGAGCCAGAGTATGCGCACAATGATCCGAAACCTATTGTGTGTCCTGACGGTTTTGTCAACGGCAGCGCAGGCCACCGAGTACATTGAGCAAAGCTACACCCAGAAGATGCGCTCGTTCACCAAGGCGGGCGGCTTTCCCGATGACGCCAAACTCTTCGGTGTCTCCTTCGAGCATCTTCACTTGAACTCAGACTGGAGCCGGGGCAGCGGCACGCCGACTGGAGTCACCGACATCAACCTGGCCCTTCGAGGAGTCATCGGCTTTGACGCCAAAAACGCCTATAAGGCCGAGCCGGACGAAGACCTCAAATACCCCGCGCCAGGCAATGTCAACCCCCACCAAGGCACCGTGATGTTCTGGGTGGCCGGACTTGACCATAACCCAGGCGATGAACTGACCAACGGCCAAAAGCGCACCAACATCGCGCTCTCCGAACTGCGTTTCGGTGACGGCAAGGAGCATATCTCCATCAAAATCTACGAATACAACAGTTTCCTGGCGGCGCTATGGTCCAGTTCGGCCATGCCCGAGGTCAAGGGATACGGGGCAATCGGACTGTGCGAGACCAAACTTGATTTCCGGCGCGGCCAATGGTACCTGCTCGCCGTCACCTGGGACTCCGAGACGCTGGCCCTGTTTGTGAACGGCAAACTCCGTTCGCGTTCAGGTATGCCGCCGAAAATCAAATTCACCGCCAACCTGAAGATGGTTCGGGAGGACTCCTTCATCGGCGTGCGCAGCAAATTCTACGATGACGACCACCGCCATGCCGTCGGAATAGACGATTTTGTCATCCTCAACCGCCCTCTCACGGACATCGAGATGGGCAACTCCTACCGTGGCCTGTGCAAGGGAGGAACAGACCCGGCGCAGATTTTCAACGTCCATTTCAACGGCGTGGACACAGGCGCCAAGACGATAGACAAACTGGAGGCGGTGTTCGACTTCTCCGGTCTGGACAACCAGGAGCGGAGCCTGCTCAACGACGGCAAGTTGCCCGTTCTCTACACGCTGCTCAGTCCGGACAGGCAGAAGATATCCTCTGGCGCTCTGGATATCCGCAAGGTCAGCGATTCGTATGTGTTCGGAGGAGTGGACACCCCCGGGCGCTACGAACTGCAACTTCAGGTTGGCGACCACAAAGGCGTGTTTTCCGTGGAGCGTCCCGACTTCAGTTGGCTGGGCAACGGCATCGGCGAGGAGCCGACCATCCCCGACTCCTTCCCCGACTTTGCGGTCCAAGGGCGCAAGGTGCAGCTGTGGAACCGTTGCTACCATTTTGGCAAGGGGCCACTGCCGGAACGCGTGGAATACTGCGGAAACACCCTGCTGGTGCATCCACCCGCCTTGTCACTGGACAAGCGGAAAATCAAATGGAGCACAGGCAAGACCATCCAGGGGCCGACCTCGGTCACCTTCACGGGGACAGGACGAGCCTCCGACTGCACCATCGACTACCAGACCAAAGTCGAGTATGATGGTCTGATAGACCTGAAATTCACCGTCCATGGCACCCCCACGGTCAGTTCCATGACCTTGGACTGGCAGGTGAGACCAGAATCCGCGGAGTTCCTGATGACGCCGAAACTGAAGCCCGCAGGCCCGCAGGCCTTCACCTTCCCCGTCAGTAAACTGGACAACCAGCTCTGGCTGGTCGGCGAGGGGACGGGCGGATTCTGCTGGACTACCGAGAATGACGCCAACTGGGTCTATGGCGACCGCGAGAAAGTCCTCTTCGGCGACACGGTGACGGGCAAGTGCCAAGTCAGGATGATCACCCGACAGGCTGCCATCCCCAATGGAGCGCAGTACTCCGCGCTGTTCATCGCGACTCCGACCCACCCGTTCCGCACTCCGCTTCGGTTCAATGCCTACGACATCGGAAGCAAGCGCTACCCATGGGCCATCACCTGCACGGGGGCGGACAAATCCTCAGGGGCATACACGGGGGTGTTCAACCTGCGCCCCAGCAAGTACGCCAGTCGTTTCTGGGGCAAATCCCTGCCACGCAGTCTCTGCACCTACAATGCGGCGGAGAGCGGCACGGAGGTGATGCCCGAGGCGATGTACCTGCGAAAATACGCGGAGGTGCCAGGCGAGTACAGTTATCGGATGCCCTACTGGCGAGTGGTGGATGACACGGGCAAGCAGGTGCGCGAGTACCAGAATTCCATCTCCTTCTGCAATGGCTGCTTCATCACCGATTTTCTGATGTACAACAACAAGATTCTGCTGGATTCGGAATTCGAGGAGAAGATCGGCATGCTCAACTACGATTTGTCGGAGAACACGCTATGCTCCAACATTCACCACGGCTGCCAGTTCAAGGACGATTTCGGACGCTATGTGAAGACCTTTGTCCTGCGAAAGAAACGCCAACTGTTCGAGCGCACCATCCGGCTTTGCCATCCCAAGGGAATCTTCTTGTCGTTGCACGCGCAGAACCGCTATTGTCCGATGCTTCACGGCATTGGGGACGTGTGGGACCCGGGCGAGGAGAACTGCGCCGTGCTCAAGGACAGGCCGTATGCCCTGATTGACGGAACCATTGACGAACGGCTCTTCCGCTCGGAGTACAACCGCGATGTCATCGGAGTCAATGTCAGAATGAGCTGCGCCATCGCGCAACTGAACTCCAAGAATCACGAAAACGCGGGAGCGGCCATCGCCGCCATGACCATGATGATGCTCTATGACATTGATTTCTCCCGCCTGTGGATGAATTATCAGGAGGTCTGCCGTCTCTGGGACATTCTGGCGCGCTTTGATTTCCGCAACGCCTCCGTCGAGGCCCACAAGTTCTACCGGCAACGCGAGGTGCTGGCCGGCAATGACCAGGTGCTGGTCACCTGGTACGCCTGTCCACAAGGGAAGAAACTGCTTGTCCTGGGCAATCGGACAACTGAGCCGCAGACCACTGTCATTGACCTGAATCGGCTGCTGCCAGGCAACCGCACGGCCAGAGAGGAGATGCAGCGTCAGGACATCGCCATCGTCAACGGCCTGTTTTCGGCAACCGTTCCGCCACGGGCATTCCTGCTCGTGAGCGTTTCCGAATAATAATTCCCCACTCTTTCACAAGGAGAACACCAATGCAATACTTGAAGATGCTTCCCTACCAGGTGCGCACGGCGATAGACGCCAACGTGCCTGTTGTGCTTCCCATGGGAGTCATTGAATACCATGCCGAACATCTACCGCTGGGTGTGGACTGCTTCACCTGCATCAACGCCATCGAGCGGGTCGAGAAGCGCCATCCTGAAATCGTGGTGCTGCCGCCCTTCTACTACGGGGCTGCCTCGCTGGCCGTGGCCGCTCCCGAGCGCAACGGCACTGTGCATGTGGACGCCTTGAAGCTCATCCCCGTCGCGGAGGAGATTTTCCATGGACTGCTGCGTGTGGGCTTCCGCAACATCCATGGCTTCATCGCCCACCAGACCGAGGAGTTCCACCAGGGAATGCCGACCGACCTGGCCTTCCGAATGGCAGCCAGGCATGTCATCTTCAACTGGCTCGAAAAGGAGAGCGGCGAAGGCTGGTGGGGCACCGAGCAGTTCAGCAACTACTATTCGGGGAACAACAACCCGTTCAACTGGATTCAAATCCACACCTGCCGCGAGCACCGCGAAGACCCCAACGCCATCCCTGGCGACCACGCCGGCAAGGTCGAGACCTCCGAAACCATGGCCATCTACCCCGAACTGGTGGAACTGGACCGCATTGACGGCTCCCTCTGGTATGCACGGGAGGGCAAGGAGGCCACCGCGGAATACGGCAACATGGCCATGGAGGCCGCAGCCGACGACGTGGAGCTCACCCTGTTCGGAAAAAACTGACCCGTCCCAGTGCAGCCATGACGCAAGAGCGCAACTACGATTTCCGTGCCAGGCACTGGCAAGTCCATCTGCCTGGCCGCCGCAATTCCGCCAGAGTCCCGCAGCCCGCCGAAATCCTGCTGGACGAAGGCTGGAAACTGGGTTTTCCCGCCGATGCAGGAACGGTCATCGTCAACGCGATGAACGACTTCCAGGACTACCTGTTCGTCTCCATGGGCATATCCCTGCCCCTGACCCACACGCGCGGACAGCGTACCCTGTGGATGGAGAGGAGCAATACCCGAAAGCGTGGCTTCGACCTGACGGTGGAGGAGGCCAACGTCACCATCCAGACGGCGGAGGAGGACGCCTTCAAGGCGGTCGTCCATCTGGAGGACATGATGGGCCTGGAGGGCGCCCCTGTGCTGACCAAAGGCTGTTTTGACCGCACCCCGCTCTATGACTACATCAGCATCCATTCGGGCTGCGGCATAGACGACTACAACGACAATGAGCTGCTGGCGATTGTCCATGCGGGCTACGACGCCATCAACATCATGGTCAAGGACTTTGACGTCACGGCGGCTGGCCCAGCCAACATCAACGACATCATCGAGCGGGCGGCCAGGTTCGGGGTCAAGTCCTTCCTGTTCAACTACATGGAGTGCTACCACCATCCAGATGAGGATAATGTCCAGCAACACTTTGACGCAATCTACGGCGAACTGTTCCGGCGCTATCCCAAGGCGATAGGCATAGGCTTGTGCGGAGAGTCGCTGAGCTTCCCCAGCAAAGACCCGCACACATCGGGCAAGCCGTACCGAAAGAGCGTGATAGACGGGATACCCGACACCCGCCCCAGCCCGGGCTGGTACCCGTGCTGCGACTATCCAGCCTACCTGGAGTGTGTCCGCAAGGCCGTCCATGCGGTCAAGCCGGAGGCGAAAGTCCTCTGGAGCACCTACAACTGGGGCTACACTCCCCTGGACATCCGCCGCAAGTTTCTGGAGGCGTTGCCCAAAAGGCTTTCGCTGGAAGTGACCTACGAGATTTTCTCGCAGCGCGAACTGGAGGGGATGAAGACCCCCGTGATGGACTACACGATTTCAGCCCAGGAGCCAGGGTACTACTTCACCAGCGAGTGTACGGAGGCCCACCGCCTGGGCATTCCCATCGAGGCCAACTGCAACGTGGCGGGGGTCGCCTGGGACTTTGGCGTGGTGCCCTATGTGCCCGTCCCCGACCGCTGGCTGGTCCGCTGCCGGCGACTGCGGCAGGCGCACTATGACTGGGGGGTGACCACCCTCTACGCCACCCACCATTACGGATTCTGGAACTGCATCGCCTCCGACATCGTGAAATGGACGAGTTGGGAGGGTTTTGAGCCAGACTACGGGGAACTGTTCCGCAAGGTCGCCGTCCGCGACTATGGGGAGCAGCATGCTGAGCAGGTCTTGCGCGCCTGGAGTCTGTGGGGCAAGGCGATGGACCACTACATCGCCAGCAACGAAGACCAGTACGGGCCGTGGCGTGTCGGCGCCTCCTACCCGTTCATCTTCCAGCCCAACATCACGCGCACGATGGCCCCCAAGGAAATCCAATTCCCCACGGCTCCTCACGCGCATTTCGGGCACCGCATCATCAAGACCTTCTACACGCCCTACGAAAACGAGAACCAGACGCCTGGCTTCCTGCGCTATCCAGCCGAACTGCGCTCCCTGGATCGTATGCTGAAACTCTGGGAAGAGGGGTTGGCCGCCGTCCAGTCCCTGAAAGGGACGCCTGCGGGCGACCGCCTGGAGGCACTGGGGCATTTCATCCGCAACTCCATCCGCACCACCATTCACATCAAGCAATGGTGGCGGCTCAACATGAGGATGCAGAACAGCGAGACACGCGAAGAGGCCCTGGCGATTCTGGACAGAATCGAGGAACTGGCCAAAGTCGAGATGGACAACGCCCGCGACACCATCCCCGCCGTGGAGACGGACTCCCGGCTCGGCTGGGAACCCAGCATGGAGTATGTCACCGACAAGTGGCACCTGGAATGGAAAATCCGCCAGGTGGAGGCCGCCCTCCGTGAAATCGCCACCTACCGCGGCTGCCTGAAACAGTGATGCCACAAATCGCACAGGTTGCCCGCGCCTGGCGCGGGCAACCTGATATCAAAATCAAAGGCTGCCCTCTCTACCCTATTTCTTGACAAATGTAGATAACTGGAGTATAATATCTGCCTACGACGGGAGACGACTCCATGAAGGATTTAACCAGCAGCGTTTATAGTTTTGAAGACTTGATACAGGGAAATTTCCTGTATGTGGATAAGACGGAATACATCTGGCGCCTGATAAGACCCGCCAAAGGTATGTATTTTCTCTCCCGTCCGCGCCGTTTTGGAAAATCGCTGACGATTTCGACCATAAAAGCCGTTTTTGAGGGGAAGAAGGAACTGTTCCAGGGCCTGAAGTTCCACGATAAGCCATACGACTGGAAAACCTATCCTGTGCTTCATCTGGATTTGAATGGCTTTGACTTCAGCGACAGCGATGCGGTCAGAAGCAGTTTATGCCGACTAATGCGTGAAGTGGCGGAATCCCATCATCTGAAATTGACGGAATCCAAACCAGACCAGATGTTCAGGGAGGTCATTACGAAACTCTCGAAGAAAAAGAAACTAGTCATTTTGCTCGATGAGTATGACAAGCCGATTTTGAACAATATCGACAAATCGGAATGCAAACAGATTTTAGAGGATTTAAAATCTTTTTACTCTGTGATAAAGGCTTTTGAAGGAAGACTTCGCTTTGCCTTCATCACTGGAGTAAGTAAATTCTGCCATGTATCGCTATTCTCCGACCTGAACAACCTCACCGACATCACAATGGACTACGACTACGCCACGATGCTGGGATACACGCAGGAAGAGTTGGAATCCTGTTTTGCCGACCGAATCGAATCAGCCTCCAGGCATCTGAATATGCCAAAGGAGCAATTGCTTCCGAAAATCAAGGAGTGGTACGACGGCTATCGATTCCACGAAGAGGCCCCAACCGTCTATAATCCAGTATCTTTGGCGGAATTCTTTGGCAAACGCTTCAAATTCGACAGTTACTGGTTCGCCACTGGAACCCCGTCGTTTCTGATGAAACTCGTCAAAAAGACCAGATTCGACTTTGACGACATGCTTGCAAAACCAGTTTCCTCCATGGCTTTCAACGCCTTTGAAATTGAGCGGCTCGACCCGCTGACGCTGCTGTTGCAGACAGGCTATCTGACCATCAAGTCCATGGTGGAGAAATACAATATGCCGTGGTATTGGCTTGATTTCCCGAATCGGGAGGTCAGTTTCTCCTTCAACACCAGCCTGGTGAACGCCTACGCCAGAAAATCGGACACCCAGGTCGTCAATTTCTGTGAACGGCTGGCGGAGGCCATGGACACAGGAGATGTGAAGCAACTTCGCAAAGTCATGGAGGTCTTCTTCGCCGGAATATCATACGAGGTCCACCACAAGGACGAAAGCAATTTCCAGAACATCTTCTTTGCGCTGTTCCGTCTGCTGGGATACTACATCAAGGCGGAGTCCCATACCAACGACGGACGCATAGACGCAGTGGCCGAAACGGAGAAATACGTCTTTCTCTTTGAATTCAAACTGGACGGCGATGACACCGCCCTTTCCCAAATCAAGAAGAAGCAATATTACAGGCAGTATGAACTGTCCCAGAAAAAGATTTTTTTGAACGGAGTCTCCTTCAACACCCAAACTGGCCAGCTCTCCGACTGGCAAACCATCACCCTATAGCGGGGGATTGCAAAACCATCGGGGCAATTGCTCATTCACGGCATGGTCAGCCACCCCCGCCGCAAAGCGCAATGCCAGGCGCGGGGGAGGTAGGCGCCCACCACGTGCCCCCAACAGCCATCGCGCCAAAAAATGCAAGACATTGGCTTGACAAATCGGAAAGGGGATATAAATTGATAATACGTATAACCAAGGATAGATGCCATGAATGTGACGATGAAGAGCATAGCCCGTGAAATCGGGGTGAGCCAGCCGGTGGTATCGGCGGTTTTGAACAATCGGAGTTATTGTCGCGTTTCGGAGGAGAAGCGGGAGGCGATTCTGGCGTTGGCCAGGAAACTGAATTTTCGGACAAATAGCGCGGCGCGTCGTCTGAAGGGGAAGAAGACCAACACCATTGTGATTTTCACGGGGCGGAACTGTTCCGTCTTGCAGAATGAGATTCTGCGGAGCATGCTTGGGTTGCTGGAGATTCGTCATCTGCATTCCTACACGATAGCCGTCAGCGACGAGCAGGAGTTGAACGAGAAGCTTCTGGACATGAACGCACTGGGAGTGGATGCGTTCATCGGATTTTACCTGGATTTTGAACTGAACATTCAGGAGATGGCGTTGCCGGGAGTAAGCGTAGGGGTTCAGCGTCGCCACCCGGACATCGCCGCGAATGCCCACCAGGGCGCGGAACTGCTTTGCCGCCATGTGCTGGGACACGGGTATCGGCGGATCGCCTTTCTGTGCAACACGGTTGAGGCCAATATAGACAAGTACTCGGCGATAGAGCATTGCATTCGCGCGTCACGGAGGAGGTCGGCGTCCCTGAAGACGCTGGAATTCCATCACAATCCCAATGTCGTCGAAGAGATTTTTGACGCGGTGAAAAAGGACAAAACAGAGGTGTTCATGGCCTCGAATGACTTTGTCGCCGCCAGGCTGATGTCCTTGTTGCAGCATTCTGGAATAGAGGTTCCGGGGCAGGTGGCGATTACGGGATTCGACGGCTTGTCCGTTGGCATGATGACCTCGGTTTCTCTGACCACCGCCGTTCAGCCGGCTGCTCTCATTGCGGAGCAGACAGCCGAATTATTGTGTGCCCGAATGGAGCACAGGGAGACGGAGCGGAGAATCCTTCTGCCAGTCGATGTCCTGGTCGGCGAAAGCTGCGGCTGCCGACAAACATTTCAACCAGGGTTCTACTGGGATGTCATGTCACCATTGATTGACGCATCCTTCGGGATTCCGCCCTTCGGAGAAAACTTTGCAAAACATGAATAGTTTCTTTGTCTGCAAAAAAAAGGAGTTTGAAATGAGAATCCCCAATTTGCGAAAAACGTTCACTTTGATTGAGTTGCTCGTCGTCATAGCCATCATCGCGATACTTGCGGCGATGCTGCTTCCCGCCTTGAGCAAGGCTCGGGAGAAGGCGCGGAGCATCTCCTGCTGCTCGAATCTCCGGCAGATAGGGCTCTCCCTGCTGATGTATGCGTCTGACAACGATGACATTTTCCCGCCCCACATAACCTACGACGGCACGACCTACGGGATACGCTGGCCTCATCGGGTAATCAGCGACAAGCGGGTGGCCTCCTGCCCCTCCCACGACTACGAGATGACCTGGGCGGCGGGCAAGACCTCCTATGGAATCAATGTCTGGATGGTTCCTCCCAACGGGGTGTGCAAGACCGCCAGCATCAAAAGGCCTTCGGAGAAACTGCTGGTGGCGGACATCATCAATCTGCAGAATTACGGGACGAAGTACACAGGCGCTTTGTACAGCAATGGGACGTCCGCCTATACCGAGGGGATTTTCTATCCCCGACATGATTGGGGGGTGAATATTGGCTGGGTGGACGGGCATGTGTCGCATTTCAAATGCGCAGCCAAGAGCCAAACGGGTTTCTACGTGTTCACCAACTATTCCAACAGCAATAGCTGGATGTGGATGCCGAAGGAGTAAAGGTAGCGGCGGCGTCTCGCCGCCGTCAACACAACGCAGGAAACACGGTGTGTTTCATAGGAGTGATTTTCAAGAAGGAGACAACGTACATGAAGTCGAATAGGGCATTCCGCCGTCTGCTGCCCGTCCTTGTGGCCTTGGCTGCCCTGGCCCAGGGAAGCCAGGATTTCCATGAAATCCATCTGTCGGAAAGCGAACCAGTCAGCCATCTGGGGGACATTGATTTTTTCGCCAATCCCAAGTTCACTCCGCCGCCTGCCACAATGACCGAAAAGGCCTTTCTGAAGGAGCCTCTGGTTGACTTTGCCACCAATCTGGCATGGACGGCAAGGCTGTTCCATTGCGAGGGATTCCTGTGCCTTTCCCGAGACCAGAGCATCCGAAATCGCCCAAACCTGAAACTGGAACTGACCAATAGTTGCCCGGACTCCCAGGCGGAGTTGCGCCCAGAGAGGCCGCTCCAGGCAATGCATGACTTTGACACTTTCATGCTGTTGGCCTATGCGAAGAACCTGACCGCCGTCACAGTGAGATTTAGAATGCCGAACGGCACACCATTCACCTGGAAAAGCCGAAACGACGACTTCAACGAAGTGCTGACAGGTTGGAATCTGCTGCGGATTCCCCTGAAAACCACCCTGCCGGCGGGCACGCTGGTGGAGTCGATAGGCTTTGCCACCGTCCCTTTCCGCGCCAACAGGCCTCCGGACATTTGGCATCTGGAGCAGTTTGACGTCGCCATGGGAGCCGACCATCTGAAAAGGCCGCCCGTGGAGTTCCATCCCGGGCCGATTGTCAGGATTCCAGTGTCCCCAGAGGGAGCGCGCCCCGTTTCCCGTGAACCCGTCACCACGCGCGTATGGCAGGAGGGCGACTCCTTCCGCCTCGGCTATGCCAACGCGGAGGGGGATAGCGTCACCTACGTGTACCGTCCAAGGACTGGAACGCTGGAGGACATTGCGGTGTCCTGTGGTTCCGATGCGGAATTTCGCCCAGCCGTGGGGGGCGGGCCGATGTTTGAGGCGGAGGGAAAGGAGTTTGACTGCCGGACTCCTGGTCAGGTGGCTGCCGCGCCTCTGTCCGTGAAACTGGAGGTCAACCGTGTTTCCGCCATCTGGCAATACCGCTTCGGCGACGCCGTGCAGGTCATCAGGTGGCAATTGACAATCCGCGAAAAAAGCCTGGTCGTGGATTTGGACTCCAGGGAGTGCTTCCTAAAGGAATGGAGACCTGGATATGCGGACGGCATGGCGGCGGAGGCCAAGGTCTTTGACGTTCCCTTCATGAACCATTCGCCGCGAATTGTCTGGAATGACGGTTGGTTCCTTTCCCATTTCCTTGACCACTACAAGGGAAACTTCTCAATGCATGCCCACGAGGCAGGAAATCAGGTCGTGGACGGCAAGGCGTTCTACCATTTTCTCCAGGGCGGATACTATTATGTTCCGCGCAGTGACGGCAGTCGGCATCCGCTTCGGGAAACGGTCTATCTGACCGTGGCAAGGAAATTCGAGGAGGTGCTGCTCAACCCCTCGAATCCGCAGTCGCCGCACCAGGGAATCATGAGCGACAATCTCTACAAGAAATTCGAGGTTCGCGCCGAAATCTTCGCGAAGGCCAAGGAACTGACCGACCTCTATGACCAATATGGGGTCAACCACATCTTCTTCGATGTGTTCTCCTTTGTCTGGATGTCTGGGGTCTGGGGAAGCCCCGAGTCCTCCTTCCATGCGGACAAGACCTCGTATATCCATCAGAAGAACGGCGGAGACCAGGGATTGCGCGAGATGCTGGCGGATGTGCAAAGGAAGGGGATGGTGCCTGGAGTCTATGAGACGTACAACGCCATGCAGGTGAAATCCAGCCAATGGGACCCGGCCAAGGTCGCCATCTCGCCCGAAGGCCATTGGCGCTACGCCAACGTGCAGGCCTATATGCACAAGATGTGGGCGTTGCCGGACTGGGAACAGGGGTTCTTCCGGGAACGAAACCAAAGGTTCCAGCCGCGCCAGACAGGCTATGTTGACGGTTTCACCTCGCGTCTGCCCTTCATGTACAACGACTACGACCATCGGTATCCCGAGGCGGGTAAGATGATTGACACAATCCGCGCCATCGGAACAGGCTTCCAGCGCATCCGTGAGAATTACCAGGGGCCGGTGTTTGCCGAGGGACGCGGCGCTGACTATTATTGGGCCGGACTTAACGATGGGGATTACGGCAAACTGCCTGGCTTCGGTCATCGGCTGAAGCCTCGTCAGGCGCGCTATCCGCTGCTGGTCGATTTCCGGCTGAAGAAACTCAATCCGCTGGCTCCCGCCTGGGGATTGAACATCGGCTACTCCCTTTTCTGCGGCAATCCCTCGTTCATGACGGATGACTACAGTCTGCTTTACCACTACCTGGCGATGAACATCGCCTTCGGAACCGTCGGCTTCATCGAGCCATGCGGGGACGCCTACCCCGACCCGCACACGCACTTTGACAAGACGCTGGAGACATACTACCTGGTACGCCAACTGCAGAAACGCTACCTGATGCAGCAAGTCAAGGCAATCCGCTATTTTGATGGTGACCGCCTGGTCTCCACCGAAGAGGCGCTTGTCTCCGGAAAATACCGCGACAATATGCTGTATGTGGAATATGCGAACGGCCTGGAAATCTACATCAACTGCAATTGGGAGGACCGCGTCTGGGAAATCACGGTGGATGGACAGCAGGTTCTGCTGCCTGGCGGCGGGTGGTTCGCCCGCCAGGGAAACGATTTCCTGGAATATTCCGCACTGCGGAACGGCTCCAGAGTCAGTTTCGTGGACTCGCCCGAATATCGGTATTTGAATGGCTATGGCCAGAAAGTAGATGTGGGCGGTTGCGTCTCCGACCGCATTCTGATACAATGCAAGAGCGGCAGAAGGGCCGGGGAAACCCTGCTTTATCCTCCTTTGCAACCCTTGCCCTCACCCGCCCCTGACAGCAGAACACAACCGCCCGCGCCATAATTGCCGCGCCACCACCCGCGCCGCAACCACCCCCGCCGCACCACCCGCGCCGCACCACCACCCGCGCCGCAACCACCCGTGCCGTAACCACCCGCGCCGCACCACCACCCGCGCCGCACCACCACCCGCGCCGCACCACCACCCGCGC
>JAFRLP010000385.1 GCA_017431185.1 Victivallales bacterium
GAAGCGGTCGAGGGAGGCGATGTCCGCCGCCGTGACGGAGTAGAGGACGCCCTGGACGTGGGAGCCCGTGCGTTTCTCGATGTCGGCGTAGAGCCGCTCGACGAGGCGGTAGCCGTCCAGCGTCGCGCCGCCCCACGCCCGCGCGTCCGGGCAGCGCTGGCGCATCCTCGGCCACCAAAGGTTCGACCCGTATGCGAAGTAGAGGTATCTTGTCTCGGCCATCCTGATTCTCCTGTGTTATGCTAACTGCCCTTAATTAAGCCCCTGTCCGCACTATATCCAGTCGAAACATCGAAGAAAGAAATCTTTTATTTTAGGGTATGACAGCCGTATGACATTCTGATTTTCTGGAACAATTTCTTCATCCATTTTTCGCCTCGGAATCGCCGATTCCGGGGCTTTTCCTGTTTTCCGCATGGTCTGAAAACGCTAAAAAATCCATGTTGATTATCAATGACTTATGACTTTTATGGTTGAATTTTGGGTGTCCCACGCTATTTTAGGGGCATGTTCATACGCAGGAAGCCCAACAAATCAGGAAGCACAAGTGTCCAGGTTGTTGTCAAGACAAGGGACCGACGGCAACGTGTCGTCAAAAGTCTTGGCGTCGGCCATTCCGAGCATGAGCTGCTCGAACTTGAACGGCAAGGACAGGATTGCATCGATTCCCTTTCCGGTCCAATGCTTCCTGGCCTGTCGGAAACAGACAATGGGCTCGAAGAGCATCTTGCAACCATACAGAACAGCCAGATTCAGCTCATCGGGCCTGAGCTGATCTTCGGCACACTCTATGATCGAATAGGTTACGCGGCGCTTGACAACGCGATGTTCCGTCATCTGGTGATTTGCCGTCTGTACAATCCCGGCAGCAAGCTGAAGACGGTTTACTATCTTTCGAACTATCTGCATGTCACCTGTTCAGTGGACAGGATATGCAGGTTTCTTGACGAGCTGTGCCTGCGTCCTGACAGGAAGACGTCCAATGGCTCCAGTGCGGATGGGACTGGCGGGAAGGGCACCGGCTGCGGTGACGGTGCGGCCGCGGTCGGCATGAAGGACAAGGTGGGGCAGATCACTTTTGCGCACACGCGGCAGATATCCGGAGGCGAGATAACGGTATGCTTCTACGATATGACAACCCTGTATTTTGAGGCTGCGGAAGAGGATGAGCTCAGACGATACGGCTTTTCAAAGGACGGGAAGAACGCATGCCCCCAGATTTTCCTTGGCCTTCTGGTTTCCGTCGGCGGAAATCCCATAGGCTATGAGATATTTGAGGGAAACACTGCGGAAAGCAGGGCGCTGATACCGATGCTCCGCGCCCTTGCCTCTAAATTCGGCTTTGGCTTTCCCGTCGTGGTCGCGGACTCGGGGCTGCTGACCAGGAAAAACATGGAGGAGCTGACAAGGGAAGGCTATAGGTACATTCTCGGGGCCAGGCCGAAGAACGACTCCCAGGCTGTGAGGGACTGGATTCTGGCGCTGAAACTTTCCGACGGCATGGTGGCGGAGCTGGACAGGGGCGACGGCGTGCGCCTGATAGTCTCATGCAGCGACAAACGCGCCCGCAAGGACGCGCACAACAGGCAAAGAGGGCTCTCGAGGCTGGAGAGGAACCACGGAAGCGGAAAGCTGACCAAGCAGAACATCAACAACCGTGGATACAACAAGTACCTGCGGATGGAAGGCGAGGTGTCCATCTCCATTGACATGGACAAGTTCAACAGGGACGCCGCCTGGGACGGAATCAAGGGATATGTCATCAACACGGCGCTTCCAGCCATGGAGGTCATCGAGAAATATTCGAGCCTCTGGTACATTGAACGCGCATTCCGTTTCAACAAGTCGGATCTGGCAGTGCGCCCGATATGTCATCGTCTTCGCAATCGGATTGAGGGACATATCTGCATTTGCTTCACGGCCTACGCCATTTTGCTTGAGCTTGAAAGGATCCTCAAGGCCGGCAATTCCAAACTGACGGTGTACGCGGCGCAGGAATTGACAAGGAGCATGCATGCCTTGGACTGCCTGCTTCCAAAGAGCAGAAAACGCAAAAGGATCATCCTCGGAATGTCAAGCGAACAGCAGGAACTGTTTGATTTGGTCTCTCCTTCAACCGAAGACACTGGAAAAGCGTAAAAGTCGGGAGTGAAGCATTGGGCGGTGATGTCTCATCCTCCGCAC
>JAFRLP010000386.1 GCA_017431185.1 Victivallales bacterium
AAGGCCAAAAGCATCCTGGGCCTCTGCGCCAAACTACTCGCCGAATTCCACGGCGAAGTTCCAGACACCCGTGAAAATCTCATGAAACTGCCAGGGGTGGGACGAAAAACCGCCAGCGTCGTCCTCAATGTCTGGTTCCGCCAGCCTGTCATCGCCGTCGATACCCACATCTTCCGAGTCGCCCACCGCACGGGCCTCTCCCATGCCCCCACCGCCGACGAAGTGAGCCAGGAACTCGAAAAAATCACCCCAGCCAAATACCGGCTGGACGCACACCACTACCTCCTTCTGCACGGACGCTACACCTGCCAGGCGCGAAATCCCAAATGCGACGTGTGCGTTTTGAGCCATCTTTGCCCGTCACGAAAGATTTTTTCAGGGGAAAAATCAAAAAAATGACATGTGAAAGGTTGATTTTCGCCAAAATGTCCGTATATTCTTCATCAATGCGTATCCATTCAGCCCCCACCTGTTTTGACGTGCGGGGTATCAGATTTGCCACAAGTGTACGACGTGCCAAGTGTGAGACCCCAACCTGCCCGCGTGGCCTTTAGGCCTCGCGGATTGAAGTAGCCTGGGGTTCTGAATAGGTACATCAATGCAAAGCATTAATCGGTCGGGCATTGCGCCTGCCCCACACTCTTCCATCAGGAGACTCACCATGAAAAAGAACTCTTTCACGCTCGTCGAGTTGCTAACGGTCATCGCCATCATCGCCGTGCTCGCAGGCATGTTGATGCCCGCCCTCAGCAAGGCCCGTTCCAAGGCCGCCGCCATCAATTGCGTGGCCAACCAAAAACAGATTATGACGACCGCAATCATGTACAGCAATGACAACAAGCAACGCCTTCCCTACAGCACAAGCAATGATATGAATAATTGGTGGACGCAGAGCAACGACAGTTACAATGGTTCCTGGTGCGGGAAAATCTACCAGATTGTCCTCGAACCCAAAGTTTTCCTCTGCAACAACGCCAATGAGAGTTCAACAAATTTTACCGATGACAAGTACGGTGTCTCCTACTCGATTGTCCGTGAGATTTCTCTTCTGAAAATGACCAGGATGGATAATCCCGCGAGCGCGATTTATGTTTTTGACAATGACACAACCAACAATCTTGCACGCTATGAGGAAGCCGCAAAAGGAAGTACTGGGGATGATGCAAAGACCATAAACAGCACTTGGAAAACGAATCTAGAGACCTATGACGCCGTTCACGACGAAAAATTGAATGCAGGTTTTGTCGATGGTCATGCCGCAACTTACCGTGTTGCCGACCTCATCAACCAGAATGTCGTCAGCAGTGGCACGACTTTAAACCAAGACTACCGGCATAAATAAAACCACGCCCAGTCTTTTCAGTCCGCGTCAATACAGATTGGCGCGGCTTTTTTTTTCTTTTATGCTCTTTTTTCAGGGGGCTTGCCTTCTCCCCTGTAATCTATCCGCGATTGTAGGCTTGCTCTGGTCTGACCGCGAGCGCGGTCTGCCAAACCCGCAACTCGCGCTTCTGGGCTTGGCCTGGTCTGACCGCGCGGAGCGCGCTCTGCCAAACCCGCCACTCGCACTTCTGGGCTTGCTCTGGTCTGACCGCGAACGCGGTCTGCCCAACCCGCAACTCGCACTTCTGTTTTTGATCTGCCAAACCCGCCACTCGCGCTGCTGTTTTTCGCCTGGTTTGACCGTATGAAGCGCGGGGGGGGTTCGCCCCGGAGGGGCGGAACATTGTTAGCCCCAGGTGAACGCGCCCGCAAGGGCGCGGAACCTGGGGGTGCAATCGCGAAAACCGGTCGCGCCCCGGCAGGGGCGCCACCATGCAGACGCGCCGCGCACGTGTTTCCTGCATTGTGTTGGCGGCGTCGCCGCAGGCTGCGCTCGCGCGGCCAATACGCTGACCAACATCAGTCGCCGAGGCATTGCGATTCTTCCCCCAAATCACAGCGAAATCTACCCGACCTGCTTTAATTTTTCAAAGGATGGCTTATATTAAAAGCGTATTCAGCCGATGAGACGACTATCTGGTCAAATGCGAGAGTGGCGGAATTGGCAGACGCGCTGGATTTAGGTTCCAGTGCCGTAAGGCGTACGGGTTCAAGTCCCGTCTCTCGTACCATTTTTCCTGCCTGTCACATGGTTGTGACGGGCTTTTTTTTGCCCTTTTCGTCCTTTTTGCCCTTTGCGTCCTTTGCATCCCCGTCGGGCAATCATCCATACAGTCTTCTTTTGCAGGACTTGGGTGGGATGCCGTATTTTTTACGGAAGGCTGTGGACAAATGCTTGGCGGAGGCAAAGGAGAGCCTTTCGGCAACCTCCTTGACGGAATAGGTGTAATTCTCCAGAAGCAACTTGGCGCGCTCCAGCCTTTGCGCCAGATAGTATTCGATAGGGGAGGCATTCATGAAAGTCCGAAACTGACGGTGCAAAGTCGCCTGGCTCGTGCCAGATTTTCTGGCCAGTTCAGCCAAGGAGAGCGGCACGTCCAGATGCCCATTGATGCATTCCAGTGCCTTCCTCAATTCAGCGGGACGACGGCGTATGGTGGCCTGTTCAGCCAACTCCACCAGCAGTGCATAGCAGGCGATGCTGACCTCCTGGCTGCTGACTTGGCCCCCATCCTTGACTAATCGGTCAAGACGGTCAAAGCAGTCGTCTATCCGTTGCGTCTCGACAGGGCAAATCTGATGGATTTGGGCAAGGCCAAGCGTCTCCAGCATAGGCTGAAGCATTTCACCTTTCATGATGACCACCCTTTTCATCGCGAACTCCGTCTCGCAACGCATGGAATTGTCCATTCCCTGGTGGACCAGAAAGAGGTTGCCAGGATGCACCCGCATGGTCACATTATTCTGCTGAAAGACAAACACCCCCTCCTGCACGTATTCCACCGAGAAAATATCGGAGCATTTCCGTTCACGATAACACTCCCGTCGCCATTCGTCCAAACCGCAAACGGAAAGCCAGAGGGGATAAATGGCCTCTGGCCGATTGACCCCATAAAAGTGATGGATGGGATATGGGCCATAATTATAGCCCTCCAGCCGAGAGCCATCCGCGCTGACGCCAATAAACCGAACACGTCTTAACATGATTCAACTCCACATCAGGTGTGCAAACATTCTGTACTTCATTGACAATATAATGTACCTTTTTGGAATCTCAATTGTTTGACAGCCATATTTTTCTGAAATATATTATGGAAAAACCAACAAATCAAAATACATTCGCGACGAACATGAAAAACCATTATCCCTCCATCTGGGGCGGCGGCCAACTGCTGGCCTTCTCAGGACTTGACGGTCAGACGGACTACCAGAATGGCCTGTGCCTGCGGACTGCCTTTGACGGCTACGCATTCGAAGTCAAGTCGTTCTCCAGTTCTTCCTCGGCTCCACGCATCCGCTATATCGGCTCCGCACCAGAGGAGATTCAACTCACTGGCGACCTCTTCCGATTCCTCACCGCAGGAAAAACCTCCTGCGGCGTGATTGCCGACGCCTGGAACCTGCTTCTGTCAGGCGAATTTGAGATTGACGCGACAGATGCTTACGAGACCATTCGCATCGGCAACCGCACCCTGTTTGCTGTCAGGGGACACCTGAACCGCGAATGGCTCAATGCCGACCTGGAACAACTGATGGCGGAACGCGGACGCTTCGTCGCTGACGCCCCCGTGCCTGACGACACACCCGAGGATTACCGCCGTGCCGCCGTCAAGGCGTGGAGCCAACTCAAGACTCAGATTTACGCTCCTGAGGGCCAGATTCACACCCGATGGAGCACCCCTGACCGCTGGCCGCATCGGCAGATGTGGCTGTGGGATTCCGTATTTCACGCTCTTGGAGTTCGCCATTACAGCCCCAGCCTGGCCCGCGAAATCATCTCGGCAATGTTTGACGTCCAGCAGCCAGACGGAATGATTCCGCACAGCGGCAACCCCTATGACTCAAACCCGCTAACGCAACCGCCCGTCCTTTCACTGGCGATGCGGCTAATCAACGCATCCGAGCCAGCGCCGAAGTGGATTGCCGAACTCGCCCCCAAACTGGCCCGTCACGTCGAGTGGGTGTTTGCTCACCGTGACACGGATGGCGCAGGACTGGTCGAATGGGCCATCTCCGCCAACAAAAACTGCCGCAGCGGCGAGAGCGGAATGGACAACTCTCCACGCTTTGACGGAGCCATTCAGTTGGATGCGCCAGACTTCAACGCCTTCCTCGCCTACGAATGCGAATCCCTGGCGCAGTTCCTGCCAGAAAAGCGCGACTACTGGATGGGGCACTACCAACGGCTCTGCCGACTGATGCGCGAGAGGCTCTGGAGCGAGGAACTGGGTCTGTTCGTCGATTATGACGTCAAAGGAAACAGCCAATCACAGGTCATGTCCAGCGCAGGTTTCCTGCCGCTCTACTGCGGAGCCGCCAGTCAGGAGCAGGCGGAGCGCCTGGCCGCGCATTTAAGCAACCCAGAAACCTTCGGCACGCCATTGCGCGTCCCCTCGGTCGCCAGGAACTGCTCCGCATATCAGAAGGACATGTGGCGCGGTCCCGTATGGACAAACATCAACTACCTCATCTGCCTGGGACTGGAACGCTACGGCTTTCACGGTCTGGCGCGCAGCATCATACAGGACACCCTGCAAGAGCAGGTCAAATGGTACTTGCGATGCGGAACATTCTTCGAGTTCTACGACGACCGCCAGGAGATTGAGCCGCGGTCCCTCGAACGCAAGGGTATCTGCCTGCCTGGTGACAATCCCTCATTCCACCAAGTCTTCCACGACTACGGCTGGTCAGCGACACTCTTCCTTGAAATGCTCAACCATCCAGAATGGATTTGACAAGAATTGGCCATCGCCGTTTGGGATTGCCGTCAAATTGTGCTATATTATTGCATCAGGAGAGAATGGCAAACGAATTGCAGAAGGCAATTGAAAATGGAGACACAAGCCCCCAAGGTGACCAAAATCCTGGTCATCAATCCTGGTTCCACCTCAACCAAGGTGAGCCTTTTTGAAAATGAGAAATCGGTCTTCGAGCAGAGCGTCTTCCATGACGCACCGGCGCTTCTGAAGTTTCCCCATGTGAACGACCAGACGCCCTTCCGCTACCAGGTCATTCTGGACATTCTGGCGGAACATGGCTTCTCCCCTTCCGACATCGATGTATTCGTGGGGCGTGGAGGAAGCGCCTACACCCAGCCAGGAGGCGTGACGGCGATTGACCAGCGTCTGTATGACGACACCGTGGCGGCCGTGGGCGGCAGCGAGCATCCCGCCAAACTCGGGGTCATGCTGGCCTGGCAGTTCGCGCAGGCGTTCTCCCGTCCAGCCTACACGCTCAACCCCACCAACGTGGACGAGTACGAGGACTGCGCCCGCCTCACCGGCATCAAGGGGGTCTATCGCACCTCCCACTCGCACGTGCTCAACCAAAAGGCGGTCGCCGAACACCATGCCAGAACACTCGGACGCCGCTACGAGGAGTGCAACTTCATCGTCTG
>JAFRLP010000387.1 GCA_017431185.1 Victivallales bacterium
GACGCCGCCGCCACACACTCCGGCGGCGTAAACGCCGCCGCCACAATCCATGCAACTGATTCGCTTCAATCCCATCACCATCAAACGGTTTCGCCGTTTTCAGGCGCAGAAACGTGCCTGGTGGTCGTTTCTGTGCCTGTTGGCAATGTATGTGATAAGCCTGGGGGCAGAACTCTGGTGCAATGGCGTGCCCCTCTGGGTCAGCCACGAAGGACACTGGTACTTCCCCTTCCTGCGCTTCCATCCAGAAGACCGTTTCCTGCACAATGGCGTGCAGACACAGACAGACTACCGACGCCTGGACACCACACCGGCATTCACCACCGGAAAGTCCTGGATGCTCTGGCCACCGCTCCCCTACGGGCCAAACGAAATTGTCTCCGCCAGCGAACTGCACTCGTGCTTGCGTGTCCAGACTCGCCTGATTCCAGAACCGCAGGTGGCCGCCGCCACAGTGAACGCGGACCTGGCACTCCAGCGATTCCAGGGTGCAGAGGGCGTGCTTGGGCAAGACGCGCCCTCCTGGAAAGGACGCGCACTCACCGACCTGTGGAAAATACCGCCCGAATTGTCAACCGCCATCAAACTGCGCCTGGCCAACCAGGAGGTCCCGCGTCTGGAATGTGCCTGTCCTGGGTTGGACGGGTTGCCAGAGGTGATTGCCACGCTTCCCGCCTACCAGCCACGCTCACGCGCCTCGCGTCAAATCCGCCTGACGTTGCGACGCGCGGGAAATCCGGGCAAAACATACGCCTGGCAATTCGCGCCTAAAGAGGACAAGCGGCTGCCTTCTGATTTTCTGGCCTTGCCGGACACAACCCGCTCAACCATCCTGACGGCGGTTTCGGCCTGCCGCAGTACGGACACGCCCCCAGAACCAATCGCTGGAAATGAACGGTGTGCGCTATGAACTGACAGTGGAGCGCGAATCCGTCCGCTACCCCTTCCGGCCTGTCCGCGGACATTGGCTGGGCATCGATGATGCAGGCCGAGACGTGCTGGTTCGTCTGCTCTATGCGCTGCGGACCTCCCTGACCTTTGGCCTGATTCTGGTGTGCTGTTCGCTGGGCCTCGGCACGTTGGCGGGCTTTATCCAAGGCTACTGCGGCGGCTGGGTGGACTTGACTGGGCAACGCATGATTGAGATATGGAGCGCACTGCCATTCCTTTACATCATCATTTTGCTGGGTTCCATCTATGGTCCAAGTTTCTGGCTGATGCTGTTCTGCTATGCCCTGTTCAACTGGATTGGCATGTCCCACTACATGCGGGCGCAGATGCTCCAATTGCGCAAACAGCCCTTTGTGGAGGCAGCGCTCTGCCTGGGGCTTCCGCCGTGGCGCATTGTCCTGAAGCATATCCTGCCCAACTCCCTGGTCCCGCTCATCACCTTCTTCCCGTTCTCGCTGGTCGGTGCCATCGGTTCCCTGGCGATGCTGGACTACCTGGGCTTTGGCCTGCCGCCCCCCACCCCCAGCATCGGGCAACTGCTTCAGCAGGCCCAGGCGCAGCGCTGGGCGTGGTGGCTGATTCTCTACCCATCCCTCCTGCTGTTCTGGGTGATGCTGCTCGGCGTATTCGTCGGCGAAGGCGTCCGCGACGCCTTTGACCCCCGCCAGCAGGGCAGGCTGGAATGAAGGCAAGTGATGTTCAGCGACACATTTCTGCCTGACAAGCACAAATCCTATTGCAAGAATATCCGCAAGGGTTATATTATATGCACAAAGATCAACCAAGGAAAGGCGATGTTAAATCTGGAAAACGTCTCTTTCTCCGTCCAGGACAATGGGCAGGAAAAGGAAATCATCCATCATGTCAATTTAAGTTTGTCGGATGGGAAACTCGTAGTGGTCACTGGACCGAACGGCGGAGGGAAATCCACGCTGGCACGGCTGATTGCGGGCATCGAGAAGCCCACGGCTGGACGTATTTTGCTGGACGGTGAGGACATCACTGGCAAATCCATCACGGAACGCGCGAAGGCAGGCATTGGCTTTGCCTTCCAGCAACCCGTGCGCTTCAAGCGCATCCGTGTGCTGGACTTGCTTCGGCTGGCTTCGGGCAGGAATCTGACCACCCACGAGGCCTGCGAATATCTGGCCTGGGTTGGGCTGTGCGCACGTGATTACGTCAACCGCGAAGTGAACGCCAGCCTCTCCGGCGGCGAACTCAAGCGAATTGAAATCGCCACGGTGTTTGCCAAAAAGCCGCGCATCGCCCTGTTTGACGAGCCCGAGGCGGGCATTGACCTGTGGAGTTTCCAGAATCTCATCCGCCTGTTCCAGGACATGCGCCAGAATATCCAGGGGGGGGCCATTCTCATCATCTCGCACCAGGAGCGAATCCTGAACATCGCCGATGAGATTGTGGTGATGAAGGCGGGTAAAATTGACCGCCAGGGCGCAAAGGCGGATATCCTGCCAGGACTTTCAGGCACGCCTTTGGCAATCGGTGAATGCTGCGGACGGTTGCGCCAGGAAAAGAGTTGGGAGGGCTGACCATGCAGAACCTTGATGACACCCAAAAGGAGATGCTCCGCGAACTCACGGGAGCAAGCGAGTACGATGGGGCGTTCAACATCCGGGCCAACAGCCAGGCGGCGGCACGCCAATCGACGGACGCCATCCGCATCGTCCCCAAGCAAGACGGCACCGGTCTGGACATCTACATTGCCCCTGGCACTCGCCAGGACAAGGTGCATATTCCCGTCGTGATGACCAAAAGTGGCCTGAAGGAACTGGTCTATAATGATTTCCACGTCGGCGCGGGGGCGCAGGTCGAAATCGTGGCGGGCTGCGGCATTCACAACTGCGGCTCGATGAACTCCCAGCATGACGGCATTCATCGGTTCTGGCTTGAGAAAGGCACCTCCGTCAAATACGTCGAAAAGCACATCGGTTCAGGGAACGGCACGGGCAAGCGCATTCTCAATCCAGCCACCGAGGTGTTCATGGCGGAGGACAGCGCCATGGAGATGGAGATGGTGCAGATCCGCGGAGTCGATGACACCGAGCGCACCACCACCGCCGAACTGGCCGCCAACGCCAAACTGGTTGTCCGCGAAAGACTGATGACCCACGGCGAACAGCGCGCCATCAGCACCTACGTCGTCCATCTCAATGGAGCAGGCGCCAGCGCGGATGTGGTGTCTCGCTCCGTCGCCCGCGACAACTCCTACCAGAAATTCGACGCAAAACTTCTGGGCAATGCCCCCTGTTCCGGTCATACGGAATGCGACTCCATCATCATGGACAATGGACGCATCCTTGCGGTTCCCGGTCTGGAAGCCAACCATGTGGACGCGGCGCTCGTCCATGAGGCCGCCATCGGCAAGATTGCAGGAGACCAGCTCATCAAACTGATGACCCTTGGCCTGACCGAACAGGAGGCGGAGGAGCAGATCATCAACGGCTTCCTCCAATAGGGGGCTACTATTCAGCACCCCAGGCTGCTTCAATCCGCGAGGCCTGAAGACCTCGCGGGCAAGTTGGGGCCTCACGCTTGGCATGCCAAGGCCAGATGGCAAATCTGATTCTGCGCATGGCAAAACAGGTGGGGGGTCTGAATAGTCACAATAGAGAAAACCCGCCAGGGGACTATGATTCAGCGCCGCAGGGCCAAGGCCTTGCGGCGCCGATTTTTTGGAGGTTCTCGTTTGGCAGACTATTCCGCAAGATAGACCCGATAGTTGCGGCGTGGAATGCTGACCTGGAAGGCATGGTTCTGCAACTCAACCGCCTGTCTGCTTTCCGCATCCAGAATCTTTCCCTTGGGGAAATGCCTTTTGTCCAAGGTGACCGTGAGGTTCTGGTCTTTCAGGGAGAGATTGGTGACGGCCACCAGGAACCTGTCGCGGTTTTGCCAGCAGACAGCGTAGCATTCCGTCCCATCGACTGCGGCTGGATGGCTATCCCCCCAGTAGGGATGGAACACCACTTCAGGGTCGCCAATGCGGAAATCCTGCTTGATTTTCATCAGCCTATAGGCGGAATCGGGTTTGCAGAACACAGGCCAGAGCAGGTTGTCGTGAGCCAGGCACATCGCCAGATAATCGCGGGACGCCTCGTCGCTGGCTGCGTAGGTGGGGTCAAAGCCAGGGCTCTTGGTCAGGTTGCTCATCACGCAGACCGCCCAGCCAAACGCCTGTCCGCCGTATTCGATGGCCCAGCGGTCTGGGGAGGATGCGTAATGGAGAAAGTCCTTTCCCCCATGGTCCAGACTGTCCAGCATCTCCTGGCCATTCTCTGTGTATTTGTCCATCAGGGAACTGCGGCGGAAATAGGCGGAGTTGAGGTTTTCCCCCGTGACCACACTCTCGCAGAAACTGGCGATGGGGGCAACCAAAGTGGCGGCCAAATGCACACGCATCAGCGGAATGCGCCCGTGTTTCCTGTAGAACACCGCGCACATCCGCTTGAGCAGGGAACGACGGGCGAACCAGTCATATTCGGGATGGCGTTGGCCATCCCGGTCATAATATCCCATGTCGTGACGCGGATTCTGGTCGGGAACGGGCCCCCACTCGTCAAGGTTCGCCACCCCGTCGCAGCCGAGGTCGGCGTGTTTCTCCAACAGGTAGCAGAAGAAGTCGGCGTAGCGGCTGCCCAGTCCAACCTGATATTGGCGTTCCCCATAATTTTTGCTGTAAGGGGCGGTGGCAAGCGGCTCCTTGCGCCACTCCGCGAAGAAACGCCTGGTCTCCGGTGACTGCCAGAGGAAGGGCGCGTCAATCCTGGCGTCTTTGGAGTCGGCGTTGTCGGTGGTGGGGTCCCAGCCGACGGACTTGTACTGCGACATGTCCTTGTAGATGCCCAGGTTGAACAGAATGGGGTCGATGTAGAGTCCGAACAGCCGGTTCCTGGCATGGGCCGACTCGACGCGCTGGCGGTAGGCCTTCAGGTCGTAGAGCCTGGGATAGAAGGAGACAGCCATCGGATTGCGCGTCTCTGGCGGTGTGAAGTCATAGCTCCCGCTGCTGTAGATGACGGGCGTGTCGGCGCCGGTCTGGCGTTCAGCCACGTCGGCACGGTAATCGTAGTTCATGTCCAGGGTGCGCCAGCCTGCCGGTCGCGGGCGCACGGGAGTGGCCATCAGCCCGAATGTATAGGTGGTGGCCTTGCTGAACAGCCGCGGGGCGGCGATGGGATTTACCTCCAGTTTGACCAGGCCCTGGCTGCGGCTGACCGTCAGACCAGCCTGGCGTTCCTGCCGTTCATGGGGGCTCCAATGCTGTTCAGACTCGCAGAACCAGAGCAGACCGCGGTCGTATCCGCCGAGCCAGACCAGAATCTTGAACGGCGCACTCCAGACCACGCCCTCTCCCTTTGGCAGGCGGCGGGTGTTGCTGCAACGCGGCACATTGAGCGACAGGCCCCCTTCCCGTGCCCCTGTGTAGTGGATGAACTGCGCGTATTTCTCAGGATACGGGATGGAATAGCGGAAATCCTCGACTTCCACGGTTCCCCTGGGAACAAACGTGAAATCGACCTTCAGCATTCCATCGTATTCCACGGTCGTCCTGACCTCAATGTCCATATTCGGCGAAGTGGCGCGGCTGTACAGTTCCACGACCCCCTTCTTTTGCCGAAGCACCACCTGCGTCTCTGGACGGAAGCGGACTTTCTCGCCATTGACCGTGGCCGAAAACCCCATCGCCCCCGCAAGAAAATCGCCGTCAAGAATCTTGACCTGACGAAGCAGCCCGTAGGAGTCGAAACTGTAGTCCCGGCCCCACACAGAGGCAACTCCAGACTGATAGCGGATGGGCGAGAATGGCGGAAGGATGAAATCGTCATCCAGCGCCTCAACGCCACGACGGTTGGCGAGCCAGTCCTCCTTGGCCGCCTCTTCATCGGTGATGGGAGGCACAGGACGGATGACCTTCTGCTCGCCCGCAGCGACGCGCGCCTCCGCGCTGCCAGCCTGGACTGGCGTTACCTTCACATCGTCAATGAGCAGGGGAACTGTGGTGGGGTTGTGGAGCATGAGAAATCCTCCTTGCGAATCTTGTGGAACGGTGAAGAAACCTTTGGCGGCCGTCCATTTGTCCTCTCCTGGAATCTCCTTTCCGCCGTCCTTGAAAAATGACCGAAAATCCTTTCCCGCTGGATTATCGCCGACGGAGAACATCATGCGCCGCGCCTCCGAGACGGCACAGGTACCTTTTCGCATCGCCAGGTCAATGCGGTAACTTGCGCCCGGCGCCAGTCCCGGCAGGGAAATCCGACGCATGGCCGCCTGTCCGTTTCCTGGAAACAGATAACTTCCCTTCCCCTTGTAAACAATCTCATCCGTGTGGTTGGGAGAATCGGACTCGAAGTCCAACAGGATGCTTTTCGCCTTGCCCTGCGCCGGACTCGCTGACGGCTGGGCAGTTTTCGGGTAAGCGGCGGGCGGCGGGAGTTCGGACTGGACTTGCCTGAACATCTCCGTCGCCAGGCTTCCCCAGTCAGCAGACTTGGCATGCCGCGCAGAGCATGCCAGGACATACTCGGGAGACTCGTGGCCCACCGTCCATTCGGGGGCTTTGAGTTGAAGGTAATATTTGTGGTAGGCCAGTTCGTCCCAGATGGCCTGATGTCGCACCTCGGTCGGAATGGGGGTAAGCGGTCTGGTCAGGACCATCGTTTCGCAAGTGGGGTTGTACATGACCAGCGCATCCGCCTTGTCGTTGACAAACCATTTTTGGGAGTTGGTCAATTGCCCCGCATGGGTCACGCCGTTTTTGACATAGCGGTAGTCTGAAAAGGTTTTGTCCCAGGCCAAAGTATATAGCCAGAAGTATTTGGCTTTTTTCTCGGCAGTCACGATTTTGAAGCGGATGCGCCAGGTCAGCCCTTCCGGGGTCACTTCGTAGCAGGACTTCAGCCTCAGGTCACCGTAGATGGTGTCACGCTCCAGCAACAGTTTCTCCCCTTTCATCGTGCCGCCGACCTGGGCGGGAACCTGTCCGTCAACGGTCAGTTTCACGGACTGCAGCTGCTCTGGCGTCTTGGGGAATGGCTCATAACGGGTTCCCGCAGAGGAACAGCTGTTGACAAACAACTCCTTCCCCTGGAAGGCAAAACCGCTGAGCCGCCACTTTCCCTTCTCCCAGAAGGTCAGTCGGTAGGGTCCTGACTCCAACTGCACGGTGCCGCTCTGCGGCCATGCCTGAAGGTTCTCGGCGGCCCGCAAGGCGGCGCCAGCAAAGCCGAAGATTGCAATGACGAGGAAAAGCCGTGTTTTCATCTTGACAAAACCACTCCTGCACTTGCGAAAACTCACTCCCAATACGGGATCACCGTGCCGCCGCCCTCCTTCAGGGCCTTGCGGTAGCAGCGGGTGATGACCGCCAGGTCCTCGGCCCCGAGTCCCACGCTGTTGAAATAGATGATTTCCTCGTCATTTTCCCGCCCTGGCTTGCTGCCCAGCAGGATTTCCCCGAGTTCGGCATGGAGTTGCTCCTCGCGGAAGAGTCCGTCACGGTACATCAGGGAGACCGTGCTGATTTGACGGTGCTTGACCCCCTCCCAGTCATCCACCACCACTTTGCCGCATTTGGGCAGGCAATCGTATTCGTATTCAAAGTCCGCCAGGTTCAGGCAGGTCTGCCCTGGATGCAGCCAATCCGCAAAGACGACTGGCGTCGCCGAAATGGTCACCGTGATGACGATGTCGCTGTCCAGGGCGGCCTGCTTCGGGTTGTCCGTGGCGACCACCTCCATGTTGAGTTTGCGCGACATCTCCTCGGCGTATTTCGCGGACTGCTCCGGGCGGATGTCATAGACATAGCACTTCTTCAGCGTAGGCCGGGCGATCTGCGCCGCCTCCAGTTGCAGACGCGCCTGGAAGCCCGCCCCCATCAGGAGGATGTTCCTGGCGTCCTTCCTGGCCAGCATGTCGATGGCCAGGGCGCTGGCCGCGCCAGTGCGCACGCCCGACACCTGTGTGCAGTCGGCCACGCAGAGGGGAATCTTGGTGTCGGGGTCGTTCAGGATGACCAGCCCCGTGGCGCGTGGCAGCCCCTGCTTGTAGTTCTGGGGATTGGAGCCGAGCCATTTGATGCCAGCCATGTTGATGTCACCGCCAATGCAGCAGGGCATGGCGTTGCAGCGTCCATAGCGGTTTTCATCCTCCACCGTGTTCCCCCAGCGAAGCACAACCTTGCTGGGGCTGTTGACCTGGTGACGGACATGCAGGGTGAGAATTTCCCGAACATCCTCTATGGCGGCGCGGATATCATGCCCACCCAGGGCGCGCAACTGCGCATCATTCAAGAACATCAAATCCAACTTCATGATTTTCTCCTTTATTTACAATCCAGTGGGGCAATCCAAAAAAGTCAAGTCCAACTGCGGGCAGTCCTGCGCCATCCGGCGCATCACGGCCTGCGGGCCAGTGGTCTCCGTGGCGTAGTGGCCAGCGGCGAGAACGCAGAAATCCTGTTCGCGGATGCGATGGAAGTACTCGTGCTGCATCTCGCCTGTCAGCAGTGTGTCGTATCCGGCGGAGACCGCCTCGTCAACGAATTCGATTCCACCACCGGAAACGATGGCGATGCGACGAATCATGCGGTCTTTCCGCAAGCAGAACAGACGGCAACTCCCGTGAAGCGATTGCTCCAGTTTCACGGCAAGTTGATCACAGGAGACTGGAGCCTCCAACTCCCCCGCAAAGCCGATGTTCTGCCCATGGTACATGCCGAAGGGGCTGCGACGCTCCGCAGGAAGCCCCAGCAGGTCGCAGAGTTGCGCGTTGTTGCCCAGCGTGGGATGCGCGTCCAGCGGCAGATGCATGGCATACAGCGAAAGGCCATTGGAGAGCAAAAGGCGCAGGCGCGAGGCATGGTATCCCGTGAAGCGCGGAATGCCGCCGCCCCAGCTGACGCCGTGGTGGCAGAACAGCAAATCACACCCTGCGTCAAGTGCCTTCTCAAAGGTCTGAAGACAGGCGTCCACGGCGAAACCGACCTTGCGCACCTCCGCCCTCCCCTCCGCCTGCAGACCGTTGTTGGAGGAGTCGGAGAACGCAACGGGGCGGAGCAATCCGTCCAGATAGGCAACGACTTCAGTGAGTTTCATGCAAGGCCTCCCCGCACGTCAATTGATTTTCCGCAGGTCGAGCTGCGCCTCTTCCCAGAAGAGTTTGTCCTCGACAAGCTTGTTGTCGATCTCCCAGAAGTGGTTCATCGTGTCCTCGCGGCGCGGACCGCGCTTCTTGACGGACGCCAGGTACTCCTGGAGTTTTTCGGGGGCGATGGCGCACTCCGTGTGGAACTGTTCGGGGCTGGAGAGCAGTTCATGCGCCAGGGCCTCGGCGCACGGGTCTTTCGCGAAAAGATTGAGGGTGCAGACAATGAGCGTGCCAGGCCCGACCGAAACGCTGA
>JAFRLP010000388.1 GCA_017431185.1 Victivallales bacterium
CAGCGACGCCTTTTCGGCCTCAAGTTCCTTTTCCGTCTTTCTCATGGGCATGGCTCCTGGTTGAAAACACTATAATATCACCCATAATTCGTGATATGCAAGTCACGACCTCAAAAAAAAAATGAAAAAAAGCAAAAAAAAAGAAGGATTCCCAAAAAATCCTGTTTGGCGTGAGGAAGCCGGCATCACACAGAATGGACATCGTCTATGGAGGCTATTGCATGGAGCCTACGGATAGACTACGGAACGTTTGAAACCAATATCAGTCAGTGAGGCATTACTAAAAAATCAATTTTTTTGCAAAAGGAGTGTCAGAAAAACTTGTTTTTTCGCAGAAGATGCGTTATATTCTCTCCTTGACGGGAATAGATGGGATGCGACGGGCGTTTCCAACACGTAATTTTAGGTACTAGCATGTCATTCTGGGATTCCATTCTAGGGCTCTTCGGGGGCGGCAAAAAGGTCGTTGCCCCGAATCCGACCGCATCGGCGGCCAACAACACAACGGTAAACCGTCCACGCACCAAGCAGGTTTACGAAGGACGGCCAACTCCACCTCCTGAATGGGCCGAGGGCTTGTCCACCACGGAGCAGATTACCCAGATTCAACAGCATGTCAACTGCAAGTTCGCCCCGCACTTCGAGCAGAAGCGCATCATGTCCACCCAAGTCGGGCCTGACGGCAACCTCATTCCCGAGTATGACGGCATTGCCGGCGACTGCGGAGCCATCAAGCAGTTCGGCAAGAAGGTCGCCCAGCAAAACGGTCTGCTGATGCCCTACCGCTATGTGGATCTGAACGTGGCGTTCCGCGCCTGCTGCGGAAACCCGATGAAATGCCCGTTCTATCTGAACGCCGAGGGCGATAACCAGGCTGTCAATGCACGCCGCAGCTGACGTTCTGGCGATATGTTCTGCGGACAGTTTGCGCCGTCAGCAAAACATGTCGTCGAGTTCAAACACGCCATTTCAGGGAAAGCCAGTCGATGACTTTGGTGGTCGGTTGGCTTTTCCATCATTTTCCAGGATGTGTCCGAAATGGACCGCATCGATTATTTCATACGCAGAATATTGCTCGTGATTCCGACCTTCGTCGGAATTACGCTGCTCTGTTTTACAGTCATTCAATTTGTTCCGGGCGGACCGGTCGAGCAGGCCATCCTGAAAATGCGCGGAGACGGGTCCGGTGGCGAAAGCGTCTCTTCCGGCGGCACAGTCGAGGGAGGAGTCTCAGCCGAACAGCGTGAGGCCATCCGAAAATACTATGGCTTTGACCAGCCTTTTCTCCTCCGCTACTGGCACTGGGTATGGCGGGACCGCATCGGCATGCGCATGGAGTCCTATCGGTTCCCGAACAAGACGGCATGGCAGCTCATCAGCGAGCGATTCCCGATTTCCCTGACCTTTGGCCTGACTGGGTTCCTGCTCACCTACCTGGTCTGCATTCCCCTGGGAATGGCCAAGGCCCTTCGGCACGGCACCCCCTTCGACATGCTCTCCTCCGCCATCGTCTTCATCGGCTATGCCATTCCCGCCTTCGCGCTGGGCATGGTTCTGAAAATGACCTTCTGCGGAACGGTGGAGCAACTGTGGGACATCCTGCCCGCCACTGGCTTCCATTCCCCCGATTTCGACACTCTCGGCGCATTCGCCAAATGCAGGGACGTGGCACGGCACATGCTGCTCCCCATTCTCTGCTACATGAGCGGAAGTTTCGCGGTGCTGACCCTGCTGATGAAGAACTCTCTGCTGGAGCAGATCAACAGCGACTATGTCCGCACGGTCTATGCCAAGGGCGCAGGCACCCGCCGCGTGCTCTGGCGCCATGTCCTGCGAAACGCCCTCATTCCCGGGGCCACGGGATTCGGCGGGGTCCTGACCCTGATGTTTGCGGGCTCCGTGGTCATCGAGCAGGTCTTCGAGATTCCCGGCATGGGACTGCTTTCCCTGGAGGCCATTGTCGGCAGGGACTATCCCGTGTTCATGGGCGTGCTCTCCCTGACTGCCATTCTGGGTCTGTTTGGCAACATCCTTTCTGATTTCGCATACGTTGTCATTGATCCGCGCATCAATTTCAACCGCTGACACATGAGGTAGCACACATATCCTCCGAACACCACAGCCGCCTTCCGGCACATTTGATTACCACTGACGTAAATGAGTTTTTTCTCCCGCATTCTCCAATGGTTAGGTCTA
>JAFRLP010000389.1 GCA_017431185.1 Victivallales bacterium
CAGGCGCCTCCTCTCCTCCGCCTCCATCAGGATATTGCAGGCATTGCGCTCCCAGGCGTACTGCAGGGCGCGGCTGCCCGCCGCGCGGAACTTCTCGACAAACTCGTTGTGCTTTTCATCCACTAGATTTTCCATCGCTGTTCTCCTTACTGGTCAATCGGTTCGTAAATCAGTTCGTCCATTGTGTCAAGAATCTCCTGGCGGGGAATGTCCTGGAAGCTTGCGGCCATAGCGCGCAGGTCCTTCTCGGAGACGCCGTGCTGGTTGCGGCGAATCGCGGTCTCCAGGTCAATCTCCAGGGTGTAGATTTTCGCAGCCCTCTCGCAGTATGCGCTTTCGACTGCGTTGATGTCGGCGATGGTCGGGCAAACGTCGGCGAACACCACGTCCGGACGAAGCCCATTGTTCCCGATCTGATAGAGCAGGCGCATCGCCAGTGCCATCGCCTGCCTATAGCGGTCCTCCGTATAGACGTAGGCTCCGTCCTGATGGCAGAACATATCCGGCTCGATGTGGATGCAGCCCAGTTTCTTCGCGAATTCCCTCGCGAAAGTCGATTTGCCCGCGCCTGGCAGGCCACGCACGATGTACTGGCTCATTGGTACCTCCTTGGTTGTGAGATGAGATGAAAGGAAAAGTCTCCTGCTGGCAAACTTACGGGCATCGGCAGGTGGCGATGTTATGATGTCGGCGAGGCGCTAACATCGCCAGCACGGAGTCCCCGTAGCCACCGCTGCGCCCAGTTTTCTCTCCAGCCTGCCGTAGCGCAGCGGCGCTGCAACTTGCCTAACGGTTGATGGGAACACGGCAGGTGGTTGGGTCGATTATGCTTCTGTCTGCTCTCTTGCCATGTCCGCCATACTCAGAATACACAGGATGACGGACACTCCGCCTATACGCACGATGATATCTTCCAGCCCACGGTTGCACTTCGCAAGCGCCCCGTAAACCAGAAGGTCGCTGTTTTCGCGGGAGAGATTGTCAATGTCCCCCCGCAACTTCCTGGCGTCTTCCTCCCAGGTCTTCAACATCCCCTGCACCCTGTCCCTCAATAGAACCAAACGCCCATCCATCATCTTCTTGCCTCCTGTTGATTCTCAAGCCAATTGACGATTGAACTCCCAAGGCACGCGATGGCGTAGAGGACGCCACCGACCGCCAGGGTGATTCCACAAATGCCGACGAGCGTCAGCACACATCCAATCGACTAGTCCGTGTGTTCCGTGTGTGCAGGTGATTGTGTTCATCGGCGAGTTCACGCTTTTGGCTGCGACGTTGTTTTTCGTGTGCGCCATATCGATGATGAAACCTTCCACAAGCCCATATCTATTTGAGCAGTCGCAAGTCGGCAATGTTTCCTCCTCCGAACTTATTCTTCTTTCACTTTTCTCACCGCCGTGATAGTGCGTCAGTAAAGGCTCGACTAGGCCGACGTGTCCACCACCAGCGGAAAGCGTAGGCAAAGGCTGGGACACTGGCCTTGCCGTGCACTTCATTTGTACGTCGCTGGTGCCGCGAAGAACGACCAGGAACGGTTCGGCCCACTTTCCCCAATATTTCCGGATGCCGTTTTCAATTCTTCGAAGCGTGTTTTCTGCCAGAGGATGTTTGCGCTTGAAAATCGATTCGCCTTTGATTGACCAGTCGATGATTTCCTTTGCAGGTATCCATCGGTTGTGGATGAACAAATCTGGTGTCCGCGAATGTGTCTGTTCAGGCCAGATTATCCTTTCACCAGTTCCCAGCCTGACAGCCTGGACTATGAGGCGCTCCCTGCACGTAGCCGCTCCATAGTCTGCGGCGTTCATGATGCGCCAGTCAACCTTGTATCCGCTTCGTTTGACAGATTCAATCCAGTCTCGGAACAGAACGCCTTTCCGTCTTGGATCAGGCTGTCCAGCCTTGTAGAGTTTCCCGTCAATCACCGTATCGACTGCAAGCAACGGCCCCCAGTCCAGAAAGTCCGGGACATTCTCGACATACATCCTCCTGACGATGAGTTTCCTTATCCACGACAAAAGCATCTCCGGCTGGCAGCGCGACTGGTTGGCGCGTGGCTTCCCTCCCTTCGCCCGGCTGTGGTTCGTGCATTCAGGCGAGGCCCACAGGAAATCAAGCCGCCCGCTTGGTATTACATCAGTCGGATCTATTGAGTTTACCGACGCGCAAAGCCATTGACCATCGTGATTTCTTTTGTTTGTGTCAATGGCGATTTGCCAATGATTGATGCCGACAAGCGTGTAATTCGCGCCTGCCTTCCGGAACGCCTCTATCATTCCCGTGGAGGTTCCGCCGCCCCCGCAGAACAAATCAACGCAACTAAAATTCTTCTTCATTGTCCGCCCTCTAGTTCAAAAATCCGCCCTTGCGCTGGACTTCCTCCAGCCGGGACATCGGCTCCGCCGTCCCGAACATGACGACACGGCGCACCATTCGGCGGTAGGCCGCCTCCGGTGGCTCGCGCCGCTCGATGGTGTCGATGTCCAGGGAGGTTCCCTTCGCCTCCTCCAAAATCGCGGCCTCCGTGATCGCCCGCTCCTCCTCGGCGGAGCGGTGGAGGTTGCGCATCGCCAGCGCACGCGCCTGGACCGCGCAGCGGAACTCGTACTCCGCCTTCCGCCGTATCTCCGCATCCAATGTCTCCACACCAGGCAAGGAGGCACCACCCATCACATAGCACCCGGTCCTACGGATGGACGGCAAAACCTCGTGGCATACCCAACGCTGGAACTCTCGGGCCTCTTCTTTGCGAGACTGCATAATAAGCTTATACAGTCCCGGCTCAGTGACGAAAATAGCATTACCCCCGTTCCCAATGGGTACGGGGGTCCTTTCATCTGTGTCCAATTTCCCAAGTGCCTTCCGATAGTTTTGCAATGAAATGCTCCGGGCAACATCGACCCCACACCACAACAAATCATCCCCGCGTCTAACCACACGGACGGGATGGGACTTAAAGTTCAACTTCTCCAGCACCTCTGTCATTTCTGCTCTTCCTTCTGGGTTGCTTGATTGTCACCTTGGCGATATGGTATCACCTTATCTATATTTTGAGTCAAAAAAACAGAATAGGCGTGCAGAGCCTCTCGTATCACCTGAGAGGTGCTACGTGTACGCCTAACCTTCTTTACGTGCTCAATTTCATCCCATGTTTCCTGATCAAAGACAACACTGGCGGTTTTCATAGCAATCTCCTTGTCTTTAAGTTTACAGACACAAATATATCGCCCTGTCTATATTTGTCAAGCGAATAACATAAAAAATCAGAAAAAATATTAAATTATAATGCCACACCCCCGAAAACAGGAGACTAGCATGGACATCGTAGACGCACTTGACCAGATTTTGCAGCAACGCAGACGCGCAGGAATCACAAATAGGGAAATGGCAACACAAGCTGGCTGTTCTCAGCCGCACATCAATGACCTTCTAAATCACACCAAAAAGAGAAAAAAGAAGGGGGAAGTTGAAGTTGAAAAGGAGGTCAGTTTGGCGGACTTGAAGTTCGAGACGCTTCTAAAACTCTTTCCCGAGGTCCAGGCTATTTTGGAGGAGCATATTGCCCAACAGGAAA